>JAQVJB010000141.1 GCA_028695395.1 Actinomycetota bacterium
TAGTTGACAGCATATATAATTTTGCAAAAAACTGAAAAATATTTAAAATAATTCTATATTTGCTTGTTCTTCTGAGCTTTAATGACTATGAAAGAACCTTCTCCATATCCTTTTTTTGCTTGCTCGAGTTTTTTAATTTTGTCTGCTGTATTAAAAATAGTCTGCCTGAAGTCAAAATTCTTAAATCCAGTCTGATTTAGCATCAGTAAAACTTCTTCGGTAGAGTAAAAAACCGCTGAATTATAGAAAAGACTTTTTGTTTTATTCCTCTGGTATATTTTTCCTATGCTGCTATTTTTATCTATAAAAGCGTTTATGAATAATCCTTCATTTTTCAATATCCTATATATCTCAGAGAATGCCTTTATAGGATTTTCCAGAAAACAAAGAGTAGTGACCATTAAAACCAAATCAAAACTTTCATTTTCAAAAGGGATATCCTCTGCAGCAGCGTTTACTACTTCTATGCCTTTACTTTTTGCTATCCTGGCCATATTTTTTGATGGTTCTATTCCGTAATTTATCCCAAGAGGTTCTGCAAAATTACCTGTCCCGACGCCTATTTCAACAGCTTTGTTAAAATCAGGCAGGATTTCTTTTATCGCATTGAGCTCTGAAAAATAAACAGGTTTATTTTTCATGAACCATTTGTCATATTCTACCTGGTTTTTATCAAAGGCTTCAGTATTAGGCATTATTATTTATACCCATCCTTCATAAAATTTCTTAAAATGCTCATCCATATATTTTTTTTCATCAATATCTTTAAAATTATTTTCTTTAAAGGAAATAGGATGTTTTATGCAGTAATCCATGATTATCTTATATGCCAGATTTATTTCCTTTACTCTTTCTTCAAAAGTATTCTTATCGCTGCAGTTCTGATGTTTGTCGGGGTGTAGTTCCAGAATAAGCTCCCTATGCTTATTCTTAATATCTTCAATATTTGAAACATCCGGAAGGCCAAGTATTTTTCTTGCCTTATCTATATCTTTAAAAGTAATTGATCTTCTCACAAAATTTCCCTAAATAAAGTATATTTTTTTATTAAAAATATATAATTCATTGAAATTATTACAGTTAAATCGATATAATTTTATCGCTTTCTTTTATAAGGTCGTACAAATCTTTCATTGTTGAAAGCGGACACATTTCGCTACCTTCAGAATTTCTTATCTTAAGGCATGTTCCGCAGGCTAGTATTTCCCCGCCATTGTCTACAAATTCCTGCATCTGCTCAGATACCTTATACTTTTCATTATCTAGGGACTCGCATTCAACTCCCTTTGCAAGCAGAAATACTTTTACTTCATCTTTTTGTTTTAAAGAAAAAACTCCCAGCCTGAATGCATTCCAGGTTGTTTCAGAATCATTTGAATATATGACTATTCCTAATTTCATTTTTATTCTCTTATTTATTTTTTTATAATCTCAGGTATTTTACCATACAGGGTATATTATTAATAATTTATTAAAATACAGATTAAAAAAATCAAAGTTATTTTAATTGATAATGGCTGCACTAATATTTAATCCTGTTCTTGCCTTCTCTTTTAGCTTCGTATAATTTTAAGTCTGCAGAATGAATAAAATCAGATATTTCTTCTCCATTATGTTGCTTTACACCACCACTAATGGTAACTCTAATTTTATTTATAAAAGTAGTATCTTCAACAGCTTTTCTAATTCTTTCAGCGATATTAAATGCTATGCCAATATCTGTATTAAAGAAAATCACCATGAACTCCTCACCACCATATCTTCCTGCCAGGTCAGTATTTCTTATGTTTTTCTGGATGATAGCAGCGATGCCAACAAGGATTTTATCTCCAAAAATATGGCCTTCATTATCATTGACCTTCTTGAAATCATCTATATCAAAAATAGCTATTGATAGAGGTTTATTTATTCTATTTGCTTCAATAAGTCCGGATTTTAAGCGTTCAATCAATACACGATGATTGCTGATTTGCGTAAGACCGTCAGTAGAGGACTGAACAGCAAGAATTTTATTCTTATATTCTAGTTCTGACTGCATCTCTTTCTGTTCAGTAATATCAAATACTATTCCAGCTAAGAATGAAGGCTTTCCCTTATCATCATATTGTGTTATCTTTCCGCGGTCATAATACCACTTGTACTGTCCATTTTTTGTCTTAATGCGGTATTCAACTTCATAAACAGCAGCATTACCATTCAGATGTTTATTCATGGCTGCCATAGTTTTTTGATAATCATCAGGATGTAATTTTTCAGTAAAAAATTGATAATTTACTTTTTTAGGTATTTCATCTTTTGTATAACCCAGTGCCTTAATCTTTAAAGGATTAAATACAACATTATTTGTCTTAATATCCCAATACCAGTGTCCGAGATTGTCCGTCCAGCCATACTCCAGCTTAACATCTTGTTCTTTTTCTTTTAATAATTGTTTATTCAGCCTTTCCAAATACCCGGCGCGTTCTAAGAGTGCATCATATGATAATTTTTTATATTCCATATATTACCTTCTTAAAATAACTTGATATTTATCTTATCCTATAAGCTTATATAGCTCATTTTTATTTTCTAAAAATAATAATATAGCTATTAAATTATTAAATTTAGTATAGTTGATTATATCAAATATAAATATTTTAAAATTGAAAATAGTAAGCGAGGTCAGAACTGATTATTAAATTTGAATTTAAATAAATTTATCATTTCCTACATTACCCGGATGCCTATTATAACTATATAAGAAAACTTTGACATTATATTGGAACTAAGCTAAATTGAATATATCTAATCTATTATACAATTTTTTAGCTTCCTAAAAGCTTTTTTACTTATTAGGCTTTTTTTGCACGCAAAAGCCGAACTAATGTGTAATCCAATAGATTCATAGTCTTTTTTATCAATATATCATATCTTACAAGGAAGGTTTTAATTGCAAAAAATAGCCAATCTACCATTCAGGAAATTACTCATTATCTTTATATTAACTATATTTATCTTTTCAATGTCACTTATTATACTTCCCGGTAAGATATATGGAGCTACTTTAAATGTAGGTCCGGGAGAAACATATGCAATCATTCAGTCTGCAATAAATGAAGCTGATCCAGATGATACCATTATGGTAGCTGCGGGGACTTATACTGAAAACCTTACTATCACTAAAAATATTACCCTTATCGGAGCAGAAGCTTCAAGTACTATAATAGAACCTGCATCAGGTAGATGTATCTATATTTCTGGGGCAAATGTCGATATAAGTGGATTTACAATAACTGGTGGCAATGATTCTATTCTGGGTGGAGGTAT
>JAQVJB010000041.1 GCA_028695395.1 Actinomycetota bacterium
ATTATGGAAGAACAGAGACAACATATTTTAAATGGAAACATAAGAGAGCTTCTTTTTAAGTTCTCAACTCCCGCAATTGTCGGAATGCTGGTAAGTGCTCTTTACAATATGGTTGATACATTATTTGTAGGACAAGGTGTAGGCCCTCTGGCTATTGCCGGGCTTACTATTGTAATGCCTGTACAGCTCATAATGATGGCTATAGGTATAATGGTTGGAATAGGCTCTGCTTCAATTATATCCAGATCTCTAGGCGCAAATGATAAAGAAAAAGCCTTAAAAACTGCATCTAATGCAATAGTCCTTAATTTAATAATAAGTATAATTTTAATGATTCCCGCTTATTTATTTATTGACAATATTCTTTTCTTTTTTGGAGCATCAAGCGATACATATCCATTTGCCAGAGATTATATGTCAATAATATTAATAGGATTTATATCATTTTCTTTTGCGATTGCTGCAAATAACCTGATAAGAGCAGAAGGCAAACCCAGGGCTGCCATGTACAGTATGCTAATAGGGGCAATAAGCAATATAATACTTGACCCTATTTTTATATTTGGTTTAAAAATGGGTGTCAAAGGTGCTGCAATTGCCACTATATTAAGTCAGGTAATAAGTGCCGTATACGTTATAAGCTTTTTTACTTCTTCAAAGAGTATTTACAAGCTGCATCCAAAATCATTCAAGCCTGATTTAAAATTATCAAGAGAGATAATAGCAATAGGATTTCCCTCATTTGCAATGCAGGTCGCAGGAAGTCTGGTTTTCTTATTCTTCAATAAAGCTATAGTAAAATATGGAAATGATATGTATATCGCGGTACTGGGTATTACGCTAAGAATTCTTAACTTTATTGAAATGCCCATTATTGGAATAGCGCAAGGGTTTTCAACATTGGTTAGCTTTAATTTTGGAGCCAAGCGATATGAAAGAATAAATACTGTTTTTAAGGAAGCCTTTTTGTGGACTCTGGTCATTGCAGGATTTGGCTTTATTTTACTTATGGCAATACCTGGCAAAATTTTAAATATCTTCACTGGTGATACAAACCTTATACAACTTGGTATTCTTCCTATAAGAATAATAATATCTCTCATACCTTTTATCGGGTTCCAGATACTTGGCGGAAGCCTCTTCCAGGCAATAGGCAAAACTGTTCCATCTCTTATAATTATATTATCGCGCCAGTTCTTGATTTTGCTTCCAGCCATTATAATTTTGCCGATGTTCTTTGGATTAACCGGGTTATGGCTCTCTGTTCCTGTTTCTAATCTGATTTCAATACTTATGACAGCAGCATTTTTATGGTGGCAGTCAAAAAAATTCAATGAAATGATAAAAATCAGAGATATTGAGACTATCCAGCCATAATCGGCATTTGAATAATCTATATTTTAATTACTCTACTCCACCTGATCCAGCTATCAGTTTTAAATTTTAAATATTAATTTATGGTAAAATAGTTTAATCAATATAATTTATTTAAAGTTATAAAATTTTCTTAAGACTCTTAAAATAGGAAATGAATTTACACAAAAAATAAATGGGGATGATTAAAATGGCAAAATACCGGTGTACGGTTTGTAATTATATTTATGATGAAGAAAAAGAAGAGAAGAAATTCTCAGAACTCCCTGAGGACTGGAGATGTCCTGTATGTAATGCTTTAAAATCTGATTTTGTTTTAGTAGAAGAAAGCGCAAAAGATTCAAAAAAAGCGACTACTGTTTCTGATGTCCTCATTGAGCAGCTTTCAGCATGGGGTATTGAATATGTGTTCGGAATTCCCGGGACATCTTCCCTTGGAGTTATTGATGCAATAAGAAAAAATAAAAAAATTAAATATATCCAGGTAAGACATGAGCAGACAGCTGCATTTATGGCATCGGCTTATGGAAAACTCACCGGTAATATATCTGCCTGCCTTACAATCGCCGGTCCGGGAGCAACAAACCTTGCAACAGGTCTTTATGATGCGAAACTTGACCACTCACCTGTCCTTGCGCTTACCGGCCTGGTAAAAAGACAAATGATGGGGCCAGGTTCATTTCAGGAAATAGATCAGCATTCGTTTTTTGAACCGATTTGCGTATTTAACAAAGTTCTCATGTCGGAGGAACAGACCACAAAGCTTTCTGCTCTTGCGATTAAACATGCGCTTGTTGAAAGAGGCGTCTCTCACATCAGCATCCCAAACGATGTCCAGAAACTTCCTCTGGATACTGAAATAATTGAACCTGATGGACAGATACCGGGTAATTCTACTACCTATTCTTCAGACATGATTGAGAAATCAGCGTCTATAATAAATGTGGCAGAAAGGCCTGTGATAATTTCCGGATTCGGAGCAATCGCAAATGGCGATAATCTAAGAAAATTTGCAGAGAAAATTACCGCGCCCATTGTGACTACTTTCAGGGGGAAAGGTGTGGTAGATGAGAATTACAAATTGTGTGCAGGATGCCATGGTGGAATAGGGTCAATATCTGCATCAAAACTTGTAAATAATTCTGATTTGCTTATAGTAATAGGTTCTTCATTCTCGGATATGACCCAGATACCAAGGAAAAAGATGATACAGATAGATATCGACCCGATGATGATTGCAAAGGAATTCCCGGTAGAAGCAGGGCTGATAGGAAACAGTTCTGAATTAATACCTGCCTTAACCAATGCAGTAAAAGAAAAGAAGAACCCGAACTATCTTAATGAAATCAGGAAACTGAAAAAAGACTGGATAAATCAACTTGAAAAAGAATCAGATTCATCAAAAGTCCCTTTAAGGCCGCAGTTTATCATAAGGACTCTCAACAAATTAATAGCTGATGATGCAGTTATCTCGCTTGATGTCGGAGAAAACAGCTGGTGGTTTGGTAGGAATTTTTTAATGAAAGCAAGTCAGAAAATGGTTATGTCAGGTTATCTTGCTTCAATGGGAGCCGGGCTTCCGGGAGCTCTCGCAGCACAACTGGTTTTTCCGGACAGACAAGTTATTTGCATAACGGGCGATGGCGGATTTTCAATGGTAATGGCAGATTTTATGACAGCAGTAAAATATAAGCTGCCGGTTAAGATATTTTTATTTAACAATAGACAGCTAGGTATGATAATGCAGGAACAGAAAGTTGAGAATTACCCCAACTGGCAGACTGAGCTTCATAACTGTGATTTTGCGCAATATGCCAAAAACTGCGGAGGTAATGGAATAAAAGTAAAAAAATCCTCTGAATTGCATGATGCAATACTTAAAGCTCTTAAAACTAATAGTCCCTTTATTGTTGATATTGATACTGATGCTAAAAGATTTTAAAGAAAGCGAGGTAAAATGTCTGAAATAGATAAATTAAAAAAAATATCTGTCCTTTTAAGGTATTATATTGTAAATTCTACAACCAATGCGGGTTCAGGGCATCCTACATCTTCTTTATCTTCAGTAGAACTGATGAATGTTCTTTTCTTTGGAGGATTTTTCAGGTATAGAATTGATAAACCTGATTACCATAATAACGATAGGTTAATCTTTTCCAAAGGACATGCTGCTCCCCTTCTTTACTCATTATGGACAGTAGCAGGAGCAATAAAAGAAGAAGAATTAATGACCCTGAGGAAATTTATGAGCAGGCTTGAAGGTCATCCTACACACAGATTTCCCTATGCAGAAGCAGCAACCGGTTCTCTTGGCCAGGGATTATCGATAGGACTGGGGATGGCTCTCTGCGCAAAATACATTGATGAACTCCCCTTTAAAACTTTTGTCCTTCTTGGAGACAGCGAGATGAGTGAAGGCTCACAATGGGAAGCAATCCAGATTGCATGCCATTACAAGCTGGATAACCTCATCGGAATTATTGACGTAAACGGACTGGGACAGCGGGGCCAGACATTATTTGGAAAAAATATTTATGAGTATGAAAAAAGAATATCATCTTTCGGCTGGAAAACTATTCTGATTAATGGACATGACATTAATGAAATCGAAAAAGCATACAAAGAAGCACTGATGGCGAAAGAAAAACCAGTAATGATTATTGCTGATACAGTTAAAGGCAAAGGCATAAGTATTTTTGAAGGACTTGAAAACTGGCACGGCAAGCCACTATCGCAAAAGGAAGCTGAAAAAGCATTAAATGAACTGGGAGAGATAGACAAAAAAATAAAAGTGAAAATTGCTTTGCCGGAAAATATAGAACCTGCTGATAAAAAAATAACTGCAGACAAAATCAAAATAACAGATAAACCAGTGTCGACAAGAAAAGCATACGGAATAGGGCTTGTAAATGCATTTTTGAAATTTCCCTCAATGGTTGTGCTGGATGCAGAGGTGAGCAATTCTACATTTTCATCCATTTTTAAAGACAATATCACTTCCAGATTTTTTGAAATGTATATAACTGAGCAGAACATGGCAGGGGTAGCACTGGGTTTATCGCTAAGAAATAAAATTCCTTTTATTTCTTCGTTTGCAGCATTTCTTACAAGAGCATTTGATCAGATAAGGATGAGCAGGCATTCTGATTCAAATATTAAAATTGCCGGTTCACACGCTGGAACTTCTATCGGAGAAGACGGAGTTTCACAGATGGGACTTGAGGACATTGCAATGTTTAGGTCCATACCTGATTGTGTTGTACTCTATCCTTCCGATGGAATATCTACAATAAAACTTGTAGAAAAAGCTGCTAATCATTTTGGTAATGTTTATATAAGAACTACAAGGATGAATACTCCTATTATTTATGCTCCATCTGAAGAGTTTGAAATAGGAGGAAGCAAAGTACTTAAAAAAAATCATGAAGATGCAGCTACTGTTATTACCGCAGGAATTACCCTTCATGAAGCTTTAAAAGCTTATGAAGAACTTTTAAAAGAAGATATATATATAAGGATAATAGATTTGTACAGTATAAAACCTATTGATAAAAAAACGATAAACGAAGCTGCCCTTGAAACAAAATTTATCATTACAGTAGAAGACCATTATCCTGAAGGAGGACTTGGAGAAGCCGTGATAAGCTCTCTTGAGCATCCGTGCAAATTCAAAATCATTGCTGTAAAAAAACTTCCGGTCAGTGGGAAACCTTCAGAATTGCTAGAGTATGAAGAAATATCAAAAGATAGTATTGTAAACGCGGTTAAGGAAATAATCAGAACCAAATAAAATCTAAGATGAACATCATTTAAAATAATAACTTATTTTTTTCATTTGATTAAAATATTTTATTTTTTAAAATAAAAACATTAGTTTACTATTTTTTTAAAATCACTTTTTAAATTTAAGTATTAAAAAAATTTTAAAATTGAAGACATTTAATAAGAAAGATAATCAGATTAAGTTAATCGACACTATTTCCTTAGAAGGCAAAAAAACAATAATAACAGGTGCAGCTTCCGGAATAGGAAGAGCGACAAGCTTAAGATTAGCCGAGGCTGGCTCTGAATTGTGGCTGGTAGATAAAAATGAAAAAGCTCTTGAAGAAACTAAAAAAATTATTGAAGCTTTAAATATAAAAATAAAGACTTATATCGTCGACCTTTCAAAAAAAGAAAACATTGATGATTTGTGGGAATCGTTTGATAGTGTAAAACCGGATATATTGATAAATAATTCAGGTATTTACCCATCGAAAGGTTTTCTTGAAGTCGATAAAAATTTTTATGATGAAGTTCTTTGCGTTAATCTTAATTCAGTTTTCTGGATGTGCCAGAAATTCATAAAATCCAGAGGAAATGCCGGAGGTATTATTGTAAATACTTCTTCAATAGAGGCCCTTGTTCCTGTCAAAGAAGATATGGCACATTATAGCATAAGTAAGTCAGGAATCTATACATTGACCAGAAATCTTGCACATGATTTCGGGAAGAAGGGCTTTAGAATAAACGGTGTGGTCCCGGGAACAATAATAACCCCAGGTATAAATCAGCTTGTTAAAAAATCATTGCTGAAATTTGAACTCAGTCTTTTGAAAACAGGGTTTAGTTTTAAAAGCAGGCTTCCTATGGGTAGATTCGGAAAACCAGATGAGGTTGCAAAAGTAATTTTATTCTTATGCAGTGACCTCGCCAGCTATGTCCATGGAGCAATGATACCTGTCGATGGAGGTTTTTTAAGTTCTTAAGATATATGTCTCAAAAACTTTTTTAAAACCTTTTTCCTGTGTTTTTAAATCAGTATATTTATTTATAAAATATTATTAAATATGAAAGTTTTTTAAAACAATCTTTGCTTTAAAAAAATATTTATTTAATTATAAAAATTTTTACTGATCTGCTTCTTTAAATTTTTCAGGATAACAAGCTTTCATCGTCTTAAAAATAGCCTCTTCTAATCCTCCTCTTTTATATCCCAGCTTTTTAACAGATTCTTCCGGATCAAAATAAAAATAATCGGTCATTATGTCACGCATTAAAAAAGCAGCTTCAAGCCCGCCTTCCAGGCCTTTTCTTTTAAAATTTTTTTCCATGAACCAGCCAGCCATAACAGCCATAGGTCTTGGAATATTGATAATCTTCTTATTTTCGCCTATTGCCGACATCATCATCTCAAGCATTTCATTAAAAGTATGGTTTTCATCTCCGATTGGATATTTCATACCATGTTCTCCGCTCTCAATTGCACCGATAATTGCCTCTGCAACATGCTCTACCGCTATCATATTTGTGCCACCTTTAGGGAAGTAAATGGTTTTTCCTTTTGCAAAACGGTCAAGAAAGACATCTTTCCATAAAGGTATTCTGTTAGGCATTGAACCAAATATATATGGGAGCTCAAGAACCATGACTGCCATTTCATTTTTTCCAGCTGCTATTATTCTTTCAGCCTGCTCTACCCTGCATCTGATATATGGATGAAATTTTGAAAGATTCTTTTCAGGTAAAATTCTGTCGAAATAAGCAAAATAAGAATTTAAAAGCGCAAATCTTTTAACTCCAGCTTTTCGTGCTGCAGTTGCTACCTTTTCTACTGAATCTACAAGCCTTGAATGAAAAAAATCATAAGCAGGTGCAGGAGGTGTTATCCTGTCATCCGGACCAACGGCATATATCATTGCATCATATCCCGAAAATCTACTTAATAAATCTTGTTCTGAAAGCTCAAAAACATCACCAAAATCAAGCTTGACATCTTTTGGATACCAATCTCCAAGGATTACGTCATCTATGGCTAAGGCATCTACGACATGGCCTCTGTTCTTCGCCTCAAGTAAAGAATGATAGCCCAGAAAACCGGTGCCACCGACAATCATAATTTTCATTTAAGAACCTTCTTTCTAAGTTATTATTTATAAGTCTATTATTCTAAATCTGTTTAAAAATTTTAAATTTTTCATTGATTTTATTTAATATTATTTTCTTTAAATGCCCAGGGTTATTCTTACTGGGTAAGACGTTTTATTTCCTCCTTATATAGAAAAGAAAGAGTTTTCGTGAATTTTCCTGGAATCTTTCCTCTTAAATTCCTGCCTTCAATCTTACTGACTGGTAAAATCTCTGCCAATGAATTAGTTATAAATATTTCATCTGCATTTAAGAAATCGTCAAGAGAAAGCCTGCATTCATTAAAAGCAATATCATTTTTTACACATAATTCTAGAATTTTTTTTCTTGTAATCCCCGGAAGTATGTTAAAATCAAGCGAAGTTGTAAACAAAATGTTTTTTTTAACCATAAAAATATTAGAAACAGCACCTTCGAGTACTGTGTTGCTGGCTGAAACAAATAATGCTTCCTGCGCTCCTTTTGATTTGGCTTCATTTTTTGCGAAGATATTCTCAAGATAATTTAGAGTCTTATGTCTGTATATATTGTTGCTGCTTTCCTGTCTTTTTATGGAAGAAATAATCATTTCTATGCCTTTTTCGTAAAAACTGGAAGGGTATCCGGTATAGCTGTCTGCAAAAACTATAGTTGTATGTTCGCTTCCAGATTCTAAATCTAATCTTTTCCCATATTCTCCCCTGCTTATTATGACTTTCAAGAATGCATCTTTTCCGCTTAATCCTTTTGCCTCTAACAATATTTTTATACTTCTTTTAATATCTTCTCTTAAAAAATTTAAATCAATATTTCTATAATTAAAAAAACATAAAGAAGAATAAAGTCTTTCAATATGATCTTCTAAAAGAAATATGTTGCCTTTATAGACTCTTATTGTCTCAAAACAACCATCCCCATATAAAAAACCGCTGTTTTTCACAGAAATAAAATCCTTATCTGCTTCTTTTACCTTACCATTTAAAATAAATATATGATTAATTTTTTTATTCATTCTTAATGTCTAAAACCTTTTTAAGATTCTCATATTCAAAAAATCTAAGCGTTTCTTCAAGTGCTTTTCCTTTTTGTAGCGTTTCCAGATATTCTTCCTCTGGAATGGAATCTTCCACTATCCCACCGCCAGTATTATAATAAAATTTCTTATTTTTTATTATAAAGGTTCTGATGCAAATATTTAAATCCGCCATGCCGTCCACACTAATATACCCGAGCGAACCTGTGTAGATATTCCTTGCATTCTTTTCAACTTCGTCGATTATTTGCATGGCTCTTATTTTTGGAGCACCTGTTATCGAACCTCCTGGAAAAATAGATTTCAGAATTTTCGATATAGTTGTACCTTTTTTTATCCTTCCTGTCACAGTCGAAACAAGATGAAAAACTTTGGCGTACTTCTCAATTACAGCATGCTTTTTTACTTTTACGCTTCCATAATTACAGAATTTACCCAAATCATTTCTCTCCAAATCAACAATCATATTTAATTCTGCCCTGTCTTTTATGCTGTGTTTTAATTCACTTCTAAAGAGTTTATCCTTATAATTGTTTTCTCCTCTGGGCCTGGTTCCTTTTATAGGCCTTGTTTCAATATAGCTATCTTTTATAAAAATAAACCTCTCAGGCGAGGTAGAAGCTAGGGTGCACTCAGGAAAATTTAAAAAAGCTGAAAAAGGTGCAGGGTTTATTTTTCTTAGGATGTAATAAAAGTCATTTGATTCAACAGGTATTTCGCAAAAAAATCTGTGAGTAAAATTAACCTGATAGATTTCTCCATCATGTATATATTTTTTAGTTTTAATGAGTTTCTTAAGGTAATCTGCCTTTAATATATTAGACCTGATATCAATTTTTCTTATTTGGGAATAAATATATTTTTTTGCAATTTTTTTTATTATTTCATCTTCTTTATGAAACTTCTTTGCACTTTTAAGTAACATACCCGCAGTTTGAGCAGATTTTTTTACATTATCATGTGAAAAACATTCAAGTTTTTCTTCCTTGTCAGCTTGTTGATTTACTATTTCAGTAAAATACCATTTTTTTTCTTTATGGTTATATGAAAATACTTTTCTGAAAAATAATAGATTAAAGACCGGCAAGTGCAAATCATCCTCTACTGTTTTCGGCAACTTTTCTATATATTGTTTTAAATCATAAGAAAAATAACCAATAAAACCGCCTTTAAAATCCGGAAGAAGCCTGCTCTTTAAACTGATTTCTTTATTAAAAGTACCGTAATTTTCATCATAAAAAGATAAATTGATTTTTTTGTTTTTGGATAAAAAATCAAAGTGAATATATTTATCAGTGAACTGATTTAAAAAATCAAGAGGATGACACTTTTTTGTTACTGTTTTTCCGGTTTTAAAGCATTGCTCCTCATTTACTTTCCCCTGGCTTCTTATATAAAAATCCGGTTCCAGACAAAAATAAGAAAATCTTGTATATTTACTTTCAGAAAGACTGCTGTCCAGAAAACAAAAATATTTATTTCTAGAAAGATAATAGTAAACAGCTTCCGGAGTTACTTCTGCTTTTAGTTTTATTATTGATATACAGAGCATTTTTCTTATTAGTTTATTTAATTATAAAGAAAAAAGTTTAAAGACTTACAAAATTCTTTAATATTTCCAGCCCGCACGGAGTAAGAAAGGATTCAGGATGAAATTGCACACCTTCTAAAGGATATTTTTTATGTCTTATTCCCATTATGATATCATCAGGAGTTTTTGCGCTTATTTTAAAACAGGTAGGCAGGGTATCATTTTTTATAATTAGAGAATGATATCTTGCGGCTTCAAAGGGATTAGGGATATTTTTAAAAATGGTTTTAGCGTCATGATAAATTATAGACGTTTTCCCGTGAAAAACTAATCCGGAATTAATAATTTCTGCATTAAAAACTTCGCCGATGCATTGGTGCCCTAGGCATACCCCCAATATAGGTAATTTTTTATAAAAATAATCAATCAAGCTTTTAGATATACCGGCATCTTCTGGTTTTCCGGGTCCAGGGGAAATAACTATTTTCTCTGGAGATATTTCTTCAATTTCACTGATGGTTATCTTATTATTTCTCCTTACTAAAATATTCTTTCCCAGAATACCTAGATACTGAACCAGATTAAAAGTAAAGGAGTCATAATTATCTATCATTAATATATCTACTTTTTTGTTTAAAGAAGATAATCTTGTCATTTATTTTTTAGAAAGTAAGTATTTGCCTTCCCTCTTTTGCATAAGAGGTTAAAGGTTCGCCCATTAATTTTACATTTATACCAAGAGCTTCCAGTTTTTGTGTTACACCATACATATCCGTACAGCGCAAGCAAGCTTCAAGCTTTACGCCTTCTTTTTTTATTTTTCCGATATATTCCTGCAGTTCATTATCTTCACTCAATAGTTTAGCAGAAGGGCCCCAGATTATCATAGTAACGTCATCCCACCATTGCTTCAGTTTTGAATTAAAAACATACATAAAAACCATTTTAAGGGCAACTTCTCTATCCGCGCTTGTCCATACTACTACTAGTTTTTCTTTGCCGTCAATCATAATAATTTTCCTTTACCTGATAGTATAAAATTAAATAACTGCATTTAATAAAAATTCCCGGCTAGCTTTCACCAGCCGGGAATAAAATATTATCTTTTAAGAAGTTGCTTTACAGTATTATCAAGAATTTCATCAGATTCTATCGCTGATGTCAGCAGTGCATCGGTTCCTGCAACCTTACTTTCAAGATTCTTGCCTGCCATGACTATTGTATCAATTACTAGTTCAGTGCTGAGTTTTCCCGTATTAAATACCATGTCAAAATTATCTATCTGATTCCATTTTATATCATATGTATGCTCAATAAAGGATTGTCTTACTTCTTCTTTGTGCAGTATGTATTTTTCCGCTTTATCGGTGTCAGTAATATTTCTCATCTCCATTATAGCTTTTATTCTAGTCCTCATCGGCGCATAAATCATAGCGTCCAATACATCTTCATATTTTCCGAGGCTGACAAAACTTCCACGCCCTATTATTACCACATTCCCGGACTTAGCTATCGAAAGCATTACCCTTTTAAAGAAATCCAGCATATTATCTGTAATACCAGAATATTTATCCCAAATACTTAATTTAGTATCATATATTTTTTTGAATCCTACTTCACCGTACTGATTCATTATTTCCTGTATAAGTTCCCTATCTACGTAATCGTATTTCATCCTCTTTGCAACTTCCTTGCCAATAAAAGTTCCCTTACTTCCTACAAGCCTTGAAATTGTTATAACAGCCATAAAATACCTCTTTCTCTAATGATATTATTTTTTCTTAAACAATATATTCAGATTTAATTAAAAAAATAATACAAATACCAGATAATATTAATAAAAAGATTTTGCAATTATAGATAATTTTAATCTAATTCTGCTGATATTTAAATAGCTGCAGGCAGATGAGCTGTCAGGAGAAAAGGTTTCTGGATACAGAGTTGATGTAAGGAACCCTGATAAGCAAATAGATGCCGTATAATTTTTCTATTACAAAAAATTTATTCCACTATTATCTTCAATATAAAAATATCCATTGGCTCAATATCTTCTTCCCATGGCCTTAAGTATTCCAATATCAAATCTGTCTGTCCGATAGAAATAGCTTTAAAGGAGAAGGTCTCGCTCCCTCCGGCTCCGACTATCTTTTCATCCTGCTGTTCGGTTTCATAGATTGAAGACTCCAATAAAATAATATCTGAATCAGTTTTTTCAGAAAGCTCCCAGCTGTATCCGGTTGTAATGTTTGAGTCCAGCTTAAGATAAATAATGTCGCCTATATTTAAATTTAGGGTATCTCCGCTGTTTTTTTCAGTCAGATAATTTTTTTGTGTGTCCGAACATGCAGATAGTGAAAATAAAATCAACGACACTAGAATCACGATAAAAAGAAATGGGATATATGTGATATATGCCTTTTTCAAATTTATCACCATTTTTCATACAGCTTTTAATAAAATTAATAATCCTGATTATACTCTTATCAATTTTCTTCATTTACTTATTTTAATACTAAAAACCGGGATACAGAAGAAAGTATATACATAAAAGCCTATTTATATAAATGATAGACCTGACCGGCCAAAACTGCAATACATATACTTTACATATTTAAATTATATTTTTGGCAGTAAAAATAATTTTTTAAAGATTTCAAATAAAAATGCCATCAAAAAATAATTTATTGAAAGCAGCTTTGAATTAGATTATTATTATCACTAAATATCTTTTCAATAAACAAAAATTTTATCCTTTACTCAGTCGTTATTAAAAAATAAATGGCAACATCATAAGGAGGGTAACTATTATGGCAATCTTTTCAAGACTTGCAGATCTTCTAAAAGCAAACATTAATGATTTGATTGATAAAGCTGAAGATCCTGAAAAAATGGTTAAGCAGATAATTATTGATATGGAAGAACAGCTTCAGAACGCTGTTCAGGGTCTTGGGTCAGTGATGGCTAGCGAAAGACAAATGTTAAAACAGCTTGAAGATGCCAAAGCACAATCCAAACTTTGGGAAGACAGGGCAAAAACAGCTCTTAAGGAATCAAATGAAGAACTCGCAAAGCAGGCTGTTGACAATAAGCTGAGTGCTGATACAAATGTTAAACAATATCAGAAAATGAGTGACGATATTTCTTCCCAGCTGAAAATATTAAAAAACCAGGTAGAAATCCTCAAGCAAAAACTCGGAGAAGCAAGAAACAGACAGACAATGCTTCTTGCTCGTGATAAAGTAGCTGAAGCTAAAAAAGAGGTTTCAGGTTCATTAGGTGGCCTGGACAGTTCAGGTGCATTTGCCAAAATGGATAAAATGGAAAGGAAAATAGCTGAAAAAGAAGCACAGGCAGATGCGGCATTTGAGATTTCAGGTCTTGATGCAGAGTTAAATGATCCTTTTACAAAAATAGAAAAAAATAAAGCTGCAGAAGAAGAGCTTCAAAGATTAAAAGATGAACTTTCAAATGAATAGGAGTATTAACCAATGGCAGTATTTATAATTGGAGCTATTTTAATAATAGGCGGAGCTTTATTAAGTATCCTTGTGCCTATTAAAATTAAAAATAAGAATATTGAAATCAAGTTCATGAAAACAACTGCGGTTGATGAGCTGAAAGATATTTTAGCATATAATGCCAGTGCAGGACTTGAGGGTTACAGGCATTATGTTGAATTAAATGGGCAGGCAGTTAATGAATCCATGAATAAAGCTCCTTTCTCTGGCAATGACGTTGCTTTTTTTAACGCAGACCTTTTTGCAGTCAGCGAAGATATAGCTACCAGTACAGATAATAAAAGCATGCAGCAGAGCATACGAAAAAGCGAAACCCTGCTAAATAACCAGAAAAGCAGCAGCCCTATCAGCCTTAGAGATTTTCAAAGCAAGAATAAAGTATATATCGACATAAATCAATCAGGCTTGAAAATCGATACATTGAAAACATTCGATAAATTTGAGCCTAGTAATACTACGGGAAATTATAGCTTTTTAAGGAATATCAACTATAAAAAACCTTCAGGGAAAATGCTGGGTTTCAGAATGGTTGAAAATACCATACCTTATAATCAGTTGCTTTATGTCCTGGGAGATGCTGTGCTTAATGGCGATAAAATAAATATTCTAAGGCCCGCTGATGGAAAGCCGTTTATAGTCTCTGTTAAAGAAAAGGCAGACATAGTCCGTGGAAATGAAAGCGGGGCAAGAGCTGCTATTATTTTCGGTATTCTGATTGCAATCGCAGGGATACTTATGATGATATTTATAAAATAAGAACAGTTAGTTTGTTAATGTCTTTAAGGTAAGAATATGTATGCTTACTGATAGCGCTATTATTCCCAGAAATATTTTTACCCATAGCAGATTGATTGCAAATAAAATTGAGCACATTATTGTAATCCACAAAAATATTAAAACAACTACTTTAAATGATACAGCCACACCTTTTTTATCTCTGTAATTTTTTATATGTATCCTAAATATTTTATTACTTATCAGCCACTGATA
>JAQVJB010000142.1 GCA_028695395.1 Actinomycetota bacterium
TCATCAGTCCAATAAAGAACTGATAAGAAATCTCCAGACGGGTGATAATCTATCTGCCATATATAGCCCGGATTTCCTATATCAGGTTTTTCAAATTCAGCAATCTGTTCCCCGCTTTCTATATTCCATATCCATACATTGCCTTCCCTGTTTCCTGTTGCAACATGTTTTCCGTCTGAGGAGAAAGATATATAATTATCATACCCGCCATGAAGCTGTCGAAGCTCTGAACCGTCTTCGACATTCAATAATACTGCTCCATAAGTGGAAAGCCCCACTCCCATTACTAAACCGTCGGGAGAAAAGGCAACATCATTTACACTATGACGATGTGTTGTAATAGCATCTACCAGCTGGCCATCATATAGTTGATGAGTATAAGTAGTAAGATATGAGCCAACGGTTAGGGTTTCACCATCAGGCGAAATTGCTATTGATTCCAGATCGTAATCAAGGTCATCATGTTCAAAGGCCCATATCAGTTCAGGATTTCCTGATATTAATATCTCCTCTTCCTCTTCTGCCTCTGGTTCTTCAGGTTCTTCCAAAAATGTTTCTTCCGTTGTTTCCGGAGCAGCAACAGTGGTTTCTGCTACAGTTGTCTCATTTATCTTAGTCTCCTCGCTTACCTCTGATTTGCAGGCTGGCAGAAAAGACAGCATCAGAGCAAAAGCAATTAGCAGAGTAATGATTTTTAAAATTTTCATGATATTTGTCTCCTTGCAGTTTGAATGTATTGTCATTTTTAAATTATTCCTGATAAATAGATGTGGGCTATGGGCTAAAAAGTAATAAATTAAAACAGAAAAAGAGTCTTAAAATATAGTTTAGGAAAGTAGAAAAATGAATATTAAAATAGAAAATAAATTATCTGATTTAGATTACTACAATGACATTATCTGATGATTAAAAGATGTTAGTTTTATTCTTTTTAAAACCTCTTATAGTCAAAGTAGCAGTACTGATAACTGGCATTAACTCTGATAGATATATAAAATTTAAGATCTACAGATATTTTATCCAGGTTTCTTGTCGCTGCCGCTTAACTTATTTGGTTTTTCAAAGAACAAAAACTTATTTACAAGGGTATTATAACATATTTATCTTGTTTCCGAATTTTTAAAAATATTGATAGTTGATATTGACGATACAGTCATTAGTTAATTCGAGACAGTTTAAACTTGTAAATCAAAATTACAATTAGACTCCCCTATATGCAATAAAGTCTTATTGTAATATGACCTTATTGTAAAAAAATTTTAATTAAAATAATTGGGCGCCAAATTATGCGTTCCAATTATTTATACAGTCCTGAGCTTAAATATCTTTCTCCTCTGTCCGGTAAAATAGTTACAATAGTTTTATTTTTACCTATTTTTCTTGCTATTTTTAGTGATGCCAGCACATTTGCTCCTGAGCTTATGCCTGCAAGCAATCCTTCTTCTTTTGCAAGTTTTTTTGCCATAATTATTGCATCTTCACTTTTTATCCGGACTACTTCATCGATTAACTCCAGGCTATCTTCAAGTATCCTTGGTATGAATCCTTCTCCTATGCCCTGTATCTCATGCAGGCCCGGTTCTTTTCCGCTAAGAACCGCAGACTCTGACGGTTCGACACAGATTATTTTTACATTTTCATTAACCTCTTTTAAAGCTTTTGCAACACCTATCAAAGTCCCGCCTGTTCCTGCCCCGGCAATAAAATAATCGATATTGCTCCCTATCTGCTTTATTATTTCCTTACCGGTAATATTTTTATGCGCCATTATATTGTCTTCATTTTCAAATTGTTTTGGCAGCCATGCATCAGGATACTTCACAACGAGTTCTTCATATTTTTTAATTGCTCCAATCATATCTTCTTCTTTTGGGGTCAGAATAATTTCTGCATTAAAAGCTTTCATTATCTGTCTTCTTTCAATGCTCATATGCTCAGGCATTATAGCGGTAAATTTATAATTATGAATTGAAGAGAGCATGGCAAAAGAAATCCCGGTATTACCGGTTGTTACTTCAATTATCCTTGAACCCTTATTTAGCTCCCCTCTTTTTTCTGCCATCTTAATCATCCAGAAAGCCATTACATCTTTTATGCTTCCACTTGGGTTAAGATTGTCTAGTTTAACATATATGTGAGAACCGGTATTGTTTATTTTCTCCAACTCAACTATTGGAGTATTACCTATGGTTTCCATTATCTTAGTCTTTTTCAAAGCTTCCACCCTGTCTGTTTCTTAAAATTAAATTTTTAAAAATATCTATTAATTTATAAGTTAAATTATAGTTATATATAGAGAATTTTATTTACACACTGATATTTTTAACTATTGTATATGATAAAATAAAAATATTAAAAGAAATCATTACTATGTTTTATAAGAAATACCAGAAAGTATGGAAGAAGCAGATATAAAAATAGTAGGAGTAGGCGGAGGAACAGGCTTATCCAATCTCCTTAGAGGAATAAAACTTTATACAAATAATATAACAGCAATAGTCACTGTAACAGATGACGGCGGAAGTTCAGGGCGGCTTAGGGAAGATTTCAATATGCTTCCTCCTGGAGATATAAGAAATTGTATTGTTTCTCTTGCTGAATCAGATTCACTTCTCTCGGAGCTTTTCCAATATAGGTTCAAGGGCAGATCCGGTTTGTCAGGACATTCGTTCGGCAACCTTTTTATTGCAGCAATGACAAATATAACAGGAAGTTTTGCAAAAGGAATTCTGGAAGCCAGCAGTATTTTATCAATTAAAGGCAAGGTTTTGCCTTCAACGCTGGAAAATGTTATTTTGGGAGCCATATTTGAAGATGGAGCAAAAGTTCTTGGGCAGACAAAGATAATTAATTATCCAGGTAATATTAAGGAAATTTTTCTTGAGCCTTCAAGTCCTCCTGCTTACACGGGAGTTTTAAGGGCTTGCAAAGAAGCAGATGCAATTGTCCTTGGACCGGGAAGTTTATTTTCAAGCATAATCCCGAATCTTCTTGTAAAGGGAGTAGCGAAAACTATAAGCCAGTCAAAAGCAAAAAAAATATATATCTGTAATATCATGACCCAGCCTGGAGAGACTGACAACTTTACTGTTAAAGATCATGTTTATGAAATTGAAAGATATCTTAAATCTAATATTGACTACCTTATAGTCAATTCCAGCCTTATTCCCAAAGAAACTGCTGCAAGATATGCAGAAAAAAATTCCTATGTTGTTTTTGATGATACAGATAAATTACCTGGCAGAATCAATATTATCAGGGAAAATGTCTCATTAAATGATGT
>JAQVJB010000042.1 GCA_028695395.1 Actinomycetota bacterium
TTATTCTTCAAGAACTTCTCCTTTTTCAAATTTTTTCCAGGGCATTGACTTTTTCTCAACAAAATCAATAAGTCTGATAAACAGGATGCTAAGTACTGTAATAATGAGTATTGCCCCAAAAACTTTATCTGTAGCAAATGAATGCTTTGCGCGGAGCATAAATACTCCTATTCCGTCTTTGCCTCCGACCCATTCGCCTATGGTTGCGCCCATAATACTATATGTAGCTGCTATCTTAAGTCCTGAAAAGAATCCCGGAAGAGAATAAGGAAGTTTAATATACCTATATATATGCAGCTTACTTGCTTTCATTGATTTAAGCAGATTTATCTGCTCAAAATCGGAATTAGCAAATCCGGATAATAAACTGACTGTTATTGGGAAAAAACATATGAGTATTACTATTATTATCTTAGGCAGCAGGCCGTATCCAAACCATATGATAAAAAGAGGCGCAAGCGTGATTATAGGTATTGTCTGGGATGTTATAAGAAGCGGATAGAGCATTTTATTTATTATTTTAAATGAATCCATTAGAACTGCTGTTATAAAAGCAAGTACTATGGCAATGAAGAATCCTGACAGGGTTTCAATAATTGTTATCATAAGGTCAAACCAGTATAGTTGGAAATTCGTAAAAACCGATAATAGTATTTTTGTCGGTGCAGGAAGAATGTATTCCGGAACAGATGCTGTTCTTGATACAGTTTCCCAGAGTGCAAGGATAAAAATAAAAAAAAGCACAGGTAAAAAATTAGAAATAATATTTTTTTTCTTTTTCATTTTTTAATAAGTAATTGATTTATTAAATTTCCTTTATAATAAGCAGGATTCCTTCAGAAAAGTTTATTTTTGCCATATCTTTAATAAAAATATTGCTTAAACCTCTTATCGGGGAAAATAAAAGTTTCTCATCCTCCAATTTATACTTCAAACCTTCGGTCTTTACAAAATAGGTATAAGGTGTCATCGAAAAGATAGATATTTTCTTTCCAAAGCTGCCGGATATGCTTGCAGGCTTTCTTAATATGAACATTTCGAATTCCTCATCAATTATCTTTAAATCGATTTCATTATAATTTTCAGAAAACAGATTAAATATG
This sequence comes from Actinomycetota bacterium, assembly GCA_028695395.1. GTDB lineage: Bacteria > Actinomycetota > Humimicrobiia > Humimicrobiales > Humimicrobiaceae > Humimicrobium. Next base: position 1,104 of record JAQVJB010000042.1, read on the forward strand.
TTTGCCAGGCTGTGGTCTATACGTTTTCCAAGAGCCCCTATCACAGTGATTTGCCGGCAGCCTTTTTTTACGGCAAAATCTATTGCAAGCTGTGTATCGCTTTCATTTTTATTTTTCGGGAATTCTAAAATTTCTATTTTGCTGTTCAATAAAGAAAAATGTTCTATGTCATGCTTGGAAACGCTATCCATATCGCCTATGATAACATCAGGACATATTCCCATTTTTTTGCATACAGAAACAGCACCGTCTGCCGAAACTACCAGGGTTTTTTTATTAAAAGAATAATAATTTTCAAGATTATTCTTTATTTTATGTAAATCTTTTATTTCACCGTTTGACACTATTAAACAATTCCTCATTCTTATATCCTTAATTTTTAATTTAAGTAAATTTTTTATATAAACTTAAAAAATATAAAAAAACCGTAAAAGCAAAAAAAATTACTAAACAAATTACAAAATAAAAAAACCGCTTTACATGTAAATGCAAGCGGTCCGAAAAAAATTCCTACGCTAGCATTACCTAGGTCAGGTTCTAAGGGTCGATTGATAATTTCAATCCTCTCAGCTAAAAAAGCTCCCCGAACTTAAATTAAATTTTTAAAAAAACAAAATTTCTTAACATATTAATATTAGTAAAAAAAATCTGTCTTGTAAATAGGTTAGCCCTTTTGGCTTTTAAATGCTTTTTTTATAGTATAATATTATCCTGTAAAGGAAGTGTATAAAATGAAGCTCAATCAGAGAAAAAAAGAAATATTAAAAAGCATAATAGAAAGCTTTATAGAAAAAGCTGAACCAGTGTCATCCAGTTATATTGCTGAAAATATTAATATGAATCTTAGTTCTGCAACAATCAGAAAGGAAATGTCCGAACTGGAGGAAATGGGATTTTTATCTCATCCTCATACATCTGCAGGGAGGATACCTACTGATCAGGGATACAGATATTATGTTGACAGTATCTTACTTGGAGGACATCTTATTAAAGTAAACCCGGGCAGCCGGGGGCTTCCTATGAATATTCCTGTAGATAAAAATATGGATTTTGAAAAAATACTCGTTCTTGCCACTGAGCTTCTTTTCAAATTTACAAATTACCTATCCATGATAGTCGCTCCAGAAATAAACAAAAGCAAATTCAGGCATATAGAATTAATCAATTTTGGAAGTAATAACAGATACATGTTTATTCTTATTACTGATTCAGGCAGGGTAATGAAAGCTTCTTTTGAGATTGAAGGCGGATATAATGATCTGGATCTTCAGAGAGTAAGAAATATACTTAATACGGAATTAAAGAATAAATATATTAATGAAATCAATGAAAACCTTAAAATAAAAATCCTTGATAACGAAGGCTCTCTTCTTTTTATGATAAAGAAAATTTTAAAATTAATAAAAAGCTTCAAGGAAAATACAAATTATTACAATCGAATATTTATAAGAGGCGCTTTAAGCATATTGAAAGACCCTGAGTTTATAGATTTTAATAAAGTAAAAAATATAATAGGGCTTCTGGAAAATGATTATCTTCTTATGAAAATACTTAAAAATTATTCATGTGATGAAGAAATAAGCGTAAGGATAGGAAGTGAGATTTACGGACAGGATACCTGCGATTTAAGCCTGGTATCAACCAAGTACTGCTATGATGGCAGTTCTATCGGTTCAATAGGCATAATAGGCCCTAAAAGAATGGATTACCTGAAAGTCATAAATACGCTAAGCGTATTCAGGGAGAATCTTACAGATGTGCTTAATTTAAAAAGCTAAGCTTGTAAAGTTAATATTAAAAACATTTTTAAGATTTCTTCTCAGGCTGGAAATCAAAATAAAATACAAGGCATTATTTTGCATTTTTTTCAATTTCTATTAAAATAAAATATTTGCTTATGATTATTTAATGAATATATTTTATAAACCAGAGGGATTTAAGTGGTATCAAGGAAAAAAGATTATTATGAAATTTTAGGAGTTGAAAGAACCTGCACAATCGAGGAGATTAAGAAATCTTACAGGAAACTTGCAAGAGAATATCATCCTGATGTCAATAATGGGGACTCTGAAAAAGCTGATAAATTTAAAGAAATTTCTGAAGCTTATGCGGTTCTAAGTAATGAAGAAAAAAGAAGACAGTATGATAATTTTGGTTTTTCAAACAGTCTTTTTGATAATTTTGACTCTGAAAGTGTTTTCAGTGAATTTGGTTTTGGCGATATTTTTAATATGTTCTTCGGTGGTTTCGGTGGTGGCTCATATTCATCAAGGACATCATCAAGGAGGCAGTCAAAAGGCAGCAATATAGAAACAAGAGTGGAAATAAGCCTGAAGGAAGCTGCTTTTGGAGTTGAAAAGGAAATACAATATACTGTAAATGATCTTTGTGAAGATTGTAAAGGTACCGGCAGCACCAAGGAAGATGGAATTGAAAGTTGCCATGTTTGTAACGGTACTGGACAGGTAAGAAATACAAGGCAGACATTTATAGGAAACATAGTAACGACTTCCGTCTGCGGTAATTGTAATGGAACCGGACAGATAATTAAGGAACCTTGTAAAAAATGCTCAGGTAAAGGTTATTACAAACAAAAGAAATCGGTTCAAGTCAAAATACCGCCTGGAATTCATGAAGGTGATAGTATAAGAGTTTCTAGCAAAGGCAATTCTCTTGGAAGAGGTTCAATTAATGGAGATCTTTTTGTAAATGTAAGGATAACCCCGCATCCTGATTTTAAAAGAAATGGAAATGATATTATTTCAGGGATAAATATATCTTTTACCCAGGCTATACTGGGTACGAAGGTTGACTTTGAGACCCTTGACGGAAAAGAAGAAGTCTTAATAGAGCCAGGCATACAGCCGAATACGAAAATTATCTTAAAATCAAGGGGAATGGTAGAATTTAACGGATATAGGAGAGGCGACTTTATCATAAATGTAAATGTTAAAATTCCCACAAAACTTACAAAAGATGAACTGGAATCCTTGAAGGCAATAGCGCATAATCATGGTGAAGTTGTAGGCGATGGGAGCAAATCTTTTTTTGCCAATCTTAAAGATGCATTTAGAAAATAATATTTGTTTTTAGAATGAGCAATCCTTATTTTTTTATTGATTCTGAGAATATTTCAAGTAATGAAATAATAATTGACGGTGATAATCACAACCACCTGACAAAAGTACTTAGAGCAAGGATAAAGGAAAAAGTAGATATCTCCGATAATAAAGAATACAGGTATACCGCAGAAATATTTGAGATAAATAAAAAAAGAACCCTGCTTAAAATTACTGAGAAAAGAAAAATCACAGAAGAAAAAATAAAAATATCCCTATTCCAGTGCATGCTTAAAAGATCTTCGATGGAACTTGTCATACAAAAAGCAGCAGAGCTTGGAATATATGATATTTTCCCGGTAAAAAGCAAGCGGGTAGTAACAGAAGATAAAAGCGGTGTTCTTAAAACGAAAAGGTGGGAAAAAATTGCCGAAGAAGCGTCAAAACAGTGCAAGAGGGATTTTATTTTAAAAATAAATGGAAGAATTTCTTTTGATGATATTGAGCCTTTAAGTTTTGATATAATGTATTTACCTTATGAAGAATTGGATAAGGCATCCTTAAAGGAAAAAAATGTAATTAACGATTTGAAAGATCTGAGAGATAAGGCTAATCTTTCACAGAATTTAAAAATTGGTTTTATAATTGGCCCAGAGGGGGGTTTTGAGGAAAGCGAGGTGCATAAACTCACGCTTAAAGGAGCAAAAGCACTAAGCCTTGGCAGCAATATACTGAAAGCAGAAACTGCATCCATTTTTCTTTCATCAATAATTAAATATACTTCATCTGTTTTTATCTGATATCATTTAACTATCTATTGTAGTTTTATTTGTCTTATCTTTAATTATTACTTTAATGTTTTTGAAAATATGGAAGCTAATATAAATAAAAATAATAAGTTTTCGATTCTAACTCTGGGCTGCAAGACAAATCAGAGTGAGTCGGATGAAATAGCATATAAGCTTTCAATTGCCGGAATGCTTTATACCGGCGATTATTTAACTGCTGATGTTGTTATTATAAATACCTGTACTGTTACGCTTGCCAGCGATAGCAAGGTAAGGCAGCTTATAAGAAAAGTAAAGAAAAAAAACCGCAAAGCTTTGCTGATAGTTACAGGCTGTTATGTTGTCTTGAATGAAGATTTTTTGCAGAAGGAAAATATTGGGAAAATCTTTAGCAATGAGAAAAAAGCTGAGATTCCTGATTTTGTGATTAATAGATTTGGCAGAAAGACTCAAATTAATGCGGAAAGTAGTAAAGAAGACGTTTTTTCGCAGATACACACAAGACAATTGATAAAAATACAGGATGGCTGCAGACAGAAATGCTCTTATTGCATTGTCCCTTTCGTGAGAGATAAATACATAAGTGAGCCTCCGGAAAAGATTATCAAGGAAATAGACCTAATCTGCAGGGCAGGTCTTGAAGAAATAGTTCTGGCAGGAACGCATATAGGAAAATACGGGATTGAAATTTCGCAAAACATAGACAAGGATTCCATCAAAAAGAATAAAGATATTTATAGTCTTAAAAACCTGCTGGAACTCATACTGGAGAAGACTGATATTAAAAGAATAAGGTTAAGCTCCATAGAGGTAAATGAATTAAGTGAAGAGCTGATAGAGATTATTGCAAACAGCAGAAGGATTGCAAAACACTTGCATATCCCGCTTCAAAGCGGCAGCGACAGGATACTAAAGCTGATGAAGAGGCCTTATAATATAGAATTTTTTTCAAAAAAATTAATTAAAATAAAAGAAAAAATCCCGGAGATAACATTTACAACAGATGTTATAGTAGGATTTCCTGATGAAAGAGAAGAAGATTTTTATAAAACAATAAATTTGATTGAAAAATTTTTATTTTCAAAAGCACATGTTTTCAGGTTTTCGCCAAGGCCGGGTACAGCTGCGGAAAATATGGAAAAACAAGTGGCTGAAAATATTAAATATTTCAGAGCTTTATTGCTGAGAAATTATTGTGACTTAATCCGTAAAAAGTATATTCAGGGTTTTTTAAAAAAGAGGGTAAGTGTTTCAATTGAAAAAATAGATAAAGAAAAAGAGGAAGCTTACGGAATGAGTGAAGAATATATCAAGACGATGCTTTCCTTAAAAAACGGAAAGGCTTCAGAGCATATATCACAGGGCAGGATATATGATGTACTGGTTACAAAGATAGATGAGAACAGGTTGGTTGGAAAACTGCTGGATTAATGTATTTTTTGTTTTTTAACTTTTAATAATTATAATATTAATGTTATGTTAATCTTTAATACTTTTACAGGAGGTTATTTTGGATTGCATTTTCTGTAAAATAGCAAATAAGGAAATGGATAGCAATATTGTTTTTGAAGATGAAGATTTTGTTGTATTTAAAGACATCAATCCTGTTTCAGACGTTCATTTACTGATAATACCAAAGATGCACATCGAATCCTTGATGGAGATAGACAAGCTTGATGCATCAAAGGTAAAAAATATGTTTAATATAATAAATAAAATGGCAGAAGATTTTGGCATAAGCACTGAAGGATTCCGTGTTGTTACAAATATTGGAGAATCTGCATGCCAAAGTGTCAAACACTTACATTTTCATATAATCGGGGGCCGGAAATTCGGATGGCCTCCCGGGTAAAAAAAAATAAGGAGAAAAAGCACTTGAGACCAGTAAAGCAAAAGTTAAAAATGGAATTTGCAAAAAATCACTCCATTGCCGAACTTCTTGGCGAAAGAGATAAATATATAAAAAAGATAGAGCAGGATTTCAATGTTGATATTTTTGTCCTTGGCAACGATATGGAGATATCAGGACAGAAAAAAAATGTTGAACATGCGGCAAATCTTTTAAATGAACTTACTTTACAAATAAATATCGGTCAAAAAATAAATTCAGAAAAAATAAATGATTCAATACAAATTATGAATAGTAAATCTATATTAAAACCGCATGAAATTTTTAATAATTATATTATCGTAAATAATGGAAAAAAAATTAAGGCAAGAACTGCCGGGCAGCAAAAATATATTGAAGCAATAAAAAATAATACTATTATTTTCGGTATAGGTCCGGCTGGTACAGGAAAGACTTATCTGGCACTTGCTATGGCTGTCAATGCATTAAAAGCAAATGAAATAGGAAGGATTGTCCTTGTTAAACCTGTTGTTGAGGCAGGGGAAAAACTTGGCTATCTTCCCGGGGACCTTTATGAAAAAGTTAATCCTTTTTTAAAGCCGCTCTATGACGGCTTATACGAGATGCTGGATATAGAAATTTTCCAGCAGTATATGGAAATGAATATAATAGAAGTAATCCCGCTTGCATATATGCGTGGCAGGACGCTTAATGATTCTTTTATTATCCTTGATGAAGCACAGAATACTTCACCGGAACAAATGAAGATGTTTCTGACAAGGCTTGGTTTCGGTTCCAAAGTAGTTATAACCGGTGACATCACCCAGATAGATTTGCCTGAAGGAAAGCAGTCAGGACTTATTATAGTAAATAGCATACTTAAAGACATACAAGGCATTGATTTTGTATATCTTACTGCTGATGATGTGGTAAGACATAGCCTTGTGCAGAAAATAGTAAATGCCTATAAAATCTATGAAGAGGATTCATTAAAGAAAAGTCAGGCTGAAAAAGCAGCAGACAAAAAAGAAAAATAAAATATCTGAGCATCTTTAAAAAATCATGGTTTCAAAAAAAATGAAAGAACAGACCAAAAACATAGTTAAAACAGAAAATCCAAGAGAAGATGATAGAAGTTTTTTTAGCAGATATTTTGGCTTTAAAAGCATTTTTGCAAAAAGATTTTATACCTTTTTAATTACCTTTGGAGTTGTGGTTGCAATACTTTCATACAATTTTACGCCTGATCTTGGCATAGAGCTGGGGAAGCAAAGCCCGAGAACTGTTAAGGCAAACAAGAGTATAAGCTTTGAAGACCCAGTCATGACTGAAGAGGACAGGAATAAAAGAGAAATAGAAGTTGCCGATGTCTATAAGTATGATACCCAGGTTTTAAATGGTAAAGACGGAGTTCTCTACCAGATAAGGTATTTTTTTCAGCTTGCAAAAATCATAAAAAAGAAAGACACACTTGAAATTGCTGAAAAAACTGATTATATGTCCACGCTTCTTGGCGCTAATTATGAAGAACAGCTGATAAGGGAAACTATAAATCTAGATTTTGAGAAGAATAGTATTCTCATGGAAGAAACATTATCTATGGCAAAAGATATAATGAAGGAAAACATAAAGCCCAATGATATTGATGCTAAGAAAATAGAGATAAACAGGATAGTAAATGAAAGAGATGATCTTGCGGGACCCGAAAAGATAATTGTTTCAGGAGTTCTTAACCAGAATCTAAAGCCGACAGCTGTCTTTGATGCTGCGGCTACTGAAAAGTCCAGGATACAGGCAAGGGAAGAAACACCTCCCCATATTGTAACTATTGTTGAAGGGCAGACAATAGTAAGTGAAGGCGAAATAGTAAGTGAAAATGATATTCTCATTCTGTCAAACCTGGGATTGCTAAATACCGGTTTTAACTGGAAAGTATTTTTATATATATGTTTTATTAATCTTGTTACTTTCTCAATTTTTTATTTTTATCTGTTTAAATTCAATAAGAATATTTTTGACAATTTAAGAAAGCTCTGGATTTCTTCTACAATAATCATTATTTTTATAGCGCTTATAAAGATATTTACAACATTAGCAAGCCTGCATCTAAACTTTTGGATATATCTTTTCCCGATAATGGCTGCATCTATGCTCGGAACCATAATTTTTGATACCAGGGCAGGAATTATTTTATCAATTATTTTAGCAGTCAATCTGGGCATTGCAGCTAATTTTGATTACCAGATGGCGCTTATTTATTTTTTGGGAGGAACTTTTTCAACATTTTTAGTTTCTAATGTATCGCAAAGAAGTTCAATAATGAGGGGAGGATTTTTAAGCTCATTATTTTTAGCTTTCTTATTCTTAATTACCAATCTTATCGGCGGAGACCTGAAAGTAATTGCGCTTTATTTTGTACTTGGAATAGTAAACGGAGTAATTTCGGCTATAATAACCATAGGGCTTCTTCCTTTCATAGAGTCTTCTTTCAGAATTGTGACAGCTATGGGACTTCTTGAATTATCCCATACTGACCAGCCTCTTTTAAAAGAATTATTAATAAATGCTCCGGGAACATATAATCATAGTATTTTGGTAAGCCATCTTTCTGAATCATGTGCAAATGCAATAGGGGCCGATGCTCTTCTTGTCAAGGTAGCCGCTCTTTATCATGATCTGGGAAAAATGAAAAGACCGGAATATTTTTATGAAAACCAATTGAACGTTGACAATATCCACGACAGGCTCAACCCGTCCATGAGTAAAAATATCATTGCAAATCATATAAAAGACGGCATAGAGATTGCCATTAAAAATAAGATTCCAAAAAAAGTCGTTGAAGTCATTTCCCAGCATCACGGCAATTCTGTAATAACTTATTTTTTTAAGAAGCAGAAAGATATCGAGCTGCTAAGACTAAACAGCTCAAATCCTGAAGGCATCATGGAAGGTCATTTCAGATATCCTGCAAAAAAACCGCAGACCAAAGAATCAGCCATACTTATGCTTGCTGATGCTACTGAAGCAGCAGTAAGGTCCATAGACAAAATAACTCCTAAGAAAATTGAGCAGATGGTGAATGATATAGTTAAATCAAAAATAGATGATGAGCAGTTAAGCGAAGCTGACATAACAATCAAGGAAGTAAATATTGTAAAAAATACGCTCATTGACGGGCTTATATCTATTTATCATTCAAGAATTTCATATCAGGAACCGGCACCTACGCTTTCAATTTCTACAGAAAAGGAAATGCAGTAGTTTCAAAAAAAGTATTAACAATTAAAAGAAAGAAAATATATGGAAGTAATAATAATAAATAACCAGGATGATGTTGATATCAATGAAGATAAAATCAGCTCAGTTTCCAAATTTATATTCAGCCAGTTTGAAAAAGATGAAAGCAGTGAGCTTAATATTGCCTTAATAGGTAAAGATGAGATAAAAGAAATAAATGAGAAATATAGACAAATAAACAAGCCTACAGATGTACTGTCTTTTTCATATCGTAATGATAAAGATATTTTCGGTTTTATGGGAGATGAAAAAGAATTCAGAAAAGAGTACGGTTTTTTTACTGTCGGGGAAATCCTTTTATGCCCTTCTGTGGCTAAGGAAAAGCTAAAAGATTATGGAGATGACTGGAGCCTGGAGAAGCTTCTTATGTTTTTAATAATACATGGCATTCTTCATATATACGAATATGACCATGATTCAGATGAAGACAGGAAGAACATGGAAAGCGAACAATTAAGACTGCTAGAACTTGCTGAAAAAGAATTCAAATCCTTTTAGAGTTGACACGTATAGTAAAATTTAGATGAAATTACTTTTTGCCTGCTGAATTTGATATGGATAATATTTCAATAAAAGTATTAAACGATTTAGACCCTGATATTACTTTTGAGTTAAAAAAACTTGAAATTTCAAATCTTGGGCAAAGCGCTTCAATCAATGAGTGGGTTATTCCTGTCTTTATAAAATACGGGAAGGTAATTGTAGCTGTTAAATGTGAAAAAAAATATTTGAAAAAAAAGGAAGAAATTATTGCTGTCAATGAACTTTTAAGAAAATGGGGAGATCCAAAAACTGTTTTTATTCATTCCTTTTATGTAAAAGAATCTTTCAGGGGAAAAGGCATAGGCAGCTTGCTTTTGGAAGAATCGATAAAGATACTTAAAAAAGAAAAAGTTAAAAATATAGAGCTTACTGTTGACCCTCAAAATATGCAGGCAATCAGACTTTATGAAAAGTTTAACTTTAAAAAAGCAGATTATATTGCGAATTTATATGGAAAGGGAATACACAGAGATTTAATGATATGCAAGATATAAATAAGAAAAAGAGAATATCTGAAAAAGACAAAGAATTTAAAGCCGGTTTCGTGGCTATTGCTGGCAGGACTAATGTAGGCAAATCTACTCTTATAAATAATATTTTGGGACAGAAGATACTTGCGACTTCCTCGAAAGCTCAGACTACAAGAAAAAGAGTTAATTGTATTTATAATGATTACAATTCGCAGATTGTTTTTGTGGATATTCCCGGATTCTTAAAACCGAAGACTCTGCTGACCGAAAAGCTGAACAATCTGATTTTAAGAACTGCCGGCGATGCTGATCTGCTACTTATGATGTTTGATATATCTTCGGGAATAGGTTCCGGGGATTTTTTTGTTTATGAAAAAATTAAAAGTTTAAATAAACCGATTATTTTTGTTCTGAATAAAATAGATAAAGCAGGTAAAGAAAAAATAATACAGGAAAAAGAAAAGCTTAATGTTTTTGATTTAAAGAAAGATGTAATAGAAGTATCTGCTTTAAGAAAAAAAAATATAGATATTCTTATTGAAAGAATCAAAACATTTTTGCCTGAAAGTGCTCCTTACTTTCCTGATGATATTTTAACAGATATACCCGTTAAAGAAATTGCTGCCGAAATTATAAGAGAAAAACTAATCAGTCTTTTAAGCGAAGAGCTTCCCCATACTATTGCTGTAGAGATTGATAAATTTGAGGAAGCTGAAGGCAAAAAAAATCTTACGAAAATTTCAGCAATAATCTATGTTTCTAAAAAATCACATAAATCAATGATTATAGGCAAATCCGGACATATCCTGAAAGAGGCAGGGACTCAGTCCAGGCTGGAAATAGAGGAACTTCTGGGAAATAAGGTTTTTATTGAGCTATGGGTTAAAGTAAGGGAAAACTGGACAATGAATGAAAAAGATTTAAAAGAATTTGGTTTAATAAATTAATCTTTTTATAAATTATTAATATTATTTTTATTATATTTGAAAGGCTCGGTGATTATTACGTTAACTAGAGAACAACTGGCAAAAACAATAGACCTGACTTATCTCAAACCTATTGCTACTGTGAAGGAGATTGAAAGTCTCTGTCTTAAGTCGAGAAAATATCATTTTGCAAGTCTTTGCGTTAACCCCTGCATGATAACTATTGCACGCAGATTCCTGGCAGACACAGATGTTAAGGTGTGTTCTGTCGTTGGATTCCCTTTGGGGGTCAATTCAACAGAAACCAAGGTATTTGAGGCTAAAGACTGTGTTAAAAAAGGTGCAGATGAGATTGATGTCATGATAAATATCGGGGCACTTAAGAGCGGAAATTTTGTTTTTGTTGAAAAAGAGTTGCTTATAATCGTTAATGTCATCAGGCGCGAGCAAATGGCTGAATACAATAAGCATATAAATATCAAGGTTATAATTGAGACCGGCAATCTTTTAAAAGATGAGATAAAGAAAGTATGCAAAATTGTTGAAGATATCGGGGCCGATTTTATTCAGACTTCTACAGGGTATGGGACCAGAGGTGTGGAGCTTGACGATATAAGACTTATAAGAGAGATAGTCACTAGGAATATAGGAGTAAAAGCATCTGGCGGCATAAGGACCTTTAAAGACGCACAAGCTTTAATAGATGCAGGGGCGACAAGATTGGGCACCAGTGCAGGAGTTGAAATAATGGATGAATATATTGAGATTTTTGATAAATAGTTTTTAAAAATTATATTAATATTTTTTATGCCAACATATAAGGCAAAAGGTCTTGTAGTCAAATCGTATCGTCTTGGGGAAGCAGACAAGATAGTTAAGATTTTCACTCCGGATATTGGCCTGATAAGCGCAGTAGCCAAGGGGGCTTTTAATATAAAAAGCAAATTTTCAGGCAGGTTGGAACTTTATAATGTTATTGACTGCGAATTTTCACAGGGAAAAACACTTGATATTGTAAGCCAGGCAGAAATATTAGAAATATTCAATAGTATTTCATGTGATTTTTTAAAATTTAATTACAGCCAGTTAATATCAGAGATGATATTGAAAACCCAGTCTGAGAAAGCTTCATCCCATAATCTTTTTAAACTCACTTATCTTGTAATCAAGAAAATAAATAATATCGGAATCAATGATGAAGTTCTTTTGCAAGTGATTATTATTTTTTTCATGATTAATTTTTCAAAAATAATGGGCCATACTCCGATGCTTAAGTACTGCACTGTGTGTGGGAAAAGAATACTAAAAGAATCAGGAGCAGATAACAATGATAAAACCGGAATAAATATTATTGAAAAATATATCGATGATAACGGATTTTCTATATTTTTTTCTATAGAATATGGCGGGACAGTTTGCAGAAATTGTTCTTCAGGTAAGAGCGGTATAATATTTTTGAATACCAGGGAGGCATCTTTGCTTGCCAGGCTTTTTTACTGCCATCTGGAAGAGCTGACAGACAATTGCACAAATATTAAGACTTCCTCAAAATTATTAGATTTGATGGCCGAATATGTATCTTTTCATTCAGAGATATCTATTGCAAGCCTTGCCTATCTGAAAAAAATACAAAAAGATTTTATTTAGTTTAATTTAGCATATGAATTGAAGAATATTTTATTTTATAAAAAAATTACAAATTGACTATAATTTTAATAATTATTAAAATAAACACTTATGGATTTTCAGGAAATTATATTTAACTTACAAAAATACTGGTCTTC
>JAQVJB010000043.1 GCA_028695395.1 Actinomycetota bacterium
AATGACATATTTTAACATGGAGCAGAAAGGACGGAGTGAAGGCTTTAGCCTGAAATGAGTCCGCGGCTCTGCAGCGAACCGAAGGTGAGACGAAAGACCGACTCCCTCCACTCGCACCAGTAATCTAAGAATAAAATCAAAAGCTATGTTATGTGTTAAAATATGCCAGTGACATATTTTAACCTGGAGTCGAAAGGACGGAGTGAAGGCTTTAGCCTGAAATGAGTCCGCGGCTCTGCAGCGAACCGAAGGTGAGACGAAAGACCGACTCCCTCCACTCGCACCAGTAATCTAAGAATAAAATCAACAGCTATGTCTTCTTTATTCTTTTATTTTTTATTTTATTTATCTGGAAATACTGTATAAATATTTATTATATATAAAATGATATAAATCATTTTATATATTTCTTAAGTGATAGGCATATTATAAAAAAAGATATGGCTCAGATTTATGGAAAATATTTTAAAGGTTGAATTCGATTTTTAATTTTATAAAAACAATATAAAGTTTTATAAAAATATATATTTAAATATTGAACTTTTAGCCAAAAAAAACAGTGGCTTTAAGACTAAAAAGGAGAAAAAATATGAAAAATAAGTGGGAAGATAAAAAAGCATCATTTGCCGTCATAGATGTCAGAAAACTGACAAGCAATTTTTTACCTATGATTCTAAATAAAGCGCAACAGGTAAATCTGGATAACGGAATATGTATTATCCAAAGTTTTGAGCCTAAACCTTTATATTCAGCAATGAATGATTTAGGATTTGAGCATGTAACTGAAAAAATCTCTAATCATGAATACAGAGCTTATTTTTATAGGACAGAAATAAAAAAGATTACTTATGAAAGTGGAGCCGATATGCCATTTAAACCGACAGCAATCGTTAATTATAAAGCTGTTGACGATGAACTTGCAGGGACTGTTGTTGATTTCTGGGAATTAATATGGGGGAAAGAGGATTCAGCAATTGATTTAAAAACAAAACTGCTCCTTTCCATGAGTAATGCCATTGGGGCTTCAAGGTTCAGGCAGGCAACCAGGGAGCTTATAAAAGCATACTCCCTTGGTGCTACTGTTAAAGAATTTGATGAACTTTTTTCGTTATTTGCCTGGAACCAGGGAATAGGTCATTTTTCTTCAGAGATAGGTCCCTCAACTGTTTTTGGTGTATATAAACAGATAAAGAAGAGAGAGAAGGAAGGTTTAGATAAGCGAAATATCCTGGATGAGATAATGGAAACATTTGGAGATAAAAACCCTGACGTAAATACTCTTTATAAAAAGAAAATCAAATGTTGTGAAAAAATTGATGAAAAATAAAATAAGCTGCATAAAAACAAAATTTTCCGGTTTTTAGCCCTTGTTTGTATTTTTATTTAAATTTATTTATAATAAGTTGTTTAATTTTAGGCACGGTGAATTTTATATATTTTTCAAATTTATTCAGGCGGCTTATAAATATTTATATTTGGGATTTTCCATATTACCTAAGGAGGGTGTAAAAGTTGAGTTACAGTATCAAGAGCCAGGAGAAGCTGGAGAAAAATAAAGTAAAGCTGAAAGTAGAAGTTTCAGATGGTTATTTCAAGAAATCATTAGGGAAAGCATATAAGGATATTTCTGAAAAGGCAAAAATCCCTGGTTTCAGAAAAGGAAGAATACCTTATGAAATCATAGACATTAATTATGGCAAAGAATATGTTCTGTCTGAAGCAGCAAATATTTCAATTTCTGAACTTTATCCTGAAATAATTGAAAGTTCTGACATAAAACCTATAGATTATCCAAAAGTAGATATTGATGGGGAGATAGTTGAAAACAAACCAATTAATTTCCTTATTACAGTTGATGTCGAGCCTGAAGCAGAAGTAGCAGAATATAAAGGGATCAAAGCAGACGGCCTGCCTACAGATGTTGAGGAAGAAGAAATAAATTCTCAGATTGAAAATCTTCGCAACAGATTTGCTTCACTTGAGCCGATTGATGAAAATGATGTATCTAAAAAGAATGATATTGCAACAATAGATTTTAAAGGCACTATCGACGGGAAGGAATTCGAGGGCGGAAGCTATAATGATTATGTTTTAGACATAGGGGCAGGCATGCTTTATAAAGAAATAGAGGAAGCTCTTGTCGGCCTTAAAAAGGGTGAGGAAACAAATGTAAGCGTTAAAATGCCCAAAGAAATAGAAAATAAGGAAATCGCAGGCAAAAAAGCTGAATTCAATTTAAAAATGAAGGAAATCAAGAGAAAAATACTTCCGGAAGTTGATGAAGAATTTCTTAAAAATATGGGAGATTTTGAAAATGCCGAAGCTTTGAAGGAATTTATAAAAAACAATCTTAAAGAACAAAAAGAAAATGCCAGACAAAATAAGATATTCTCTGACATTGTCAAATACCTGGTAGATAATTCAAAAATAGATATTCCAAAAATCATGATTGATAATGAGATAAAAGAGCTCAAACATGATTTCGAACATAAGCTTGAAGATCAGAAGATAACAAAAGAACAATATTTATCTTACTTCAATATTACTGAAGATAAATTTGAAAAGGATTTCGAGCAAAGAGCTTTAAATAATGTAAAAGAATACATAATATTCAATACTCTTGAAAATAATCTGAAAAAAGAAATTGAACCGGATGCAAAAGAAATAGAAGAAGAAAAAGAAAGAATCATAAAGAATACAGCTAAAGCAGAAGACAAGAAAAAACTTGAAGATTATTTCAAGACAGCTATTGGTGAAAAAAATGTAAAGAGCTCGGTAAGAAGAAAAAAACTGGTTGACATACTTATTGATAATGCAAAAATAAATGAGATCAGTGCTGAAGAATTAAAAAAAGCCAGCGAACAGAAGAATGAAGATAATGCTGAAAAAGCAAAAAAATCAAAAATCGACAGTACAAAAAAAGCAGCTAAAACTTCAAAGAAATCTCAGGAAGATGAAGCTGATAAAACCAGTGATAAATAAATTATAAAAATAAATTCAAATAAATATTTAGCGGTGATTTAAATGAAATCAATTAAAAATGACTATCTCATTCCAATGGTGATTGAACAGACCAACAGAGGAGAGAGATCTTTTGATATTTATTCAAGATTGCTTAAAGAAAGAATAATTTTTCTTGGCACAGGAATAGATGATAATGTTGCCAACGTGGTTATGGCACAGCTTATCCACCTGGAAGCTGATGATCCGGAAAAAGACATACAGCTTTATATCAACAGCCCAGGCGGAGTTGTAACTGCAGCACTGGCAATATATGACACAATGCAGTTTATAAAATCCAAAGTATCTACAATATGTATCGGACAGGCAGCAAGCGCTGCGGCAGTCCTGCTTCTTGCCGGTGAAAAGGGAAAACGGTTTATACTCCCTAATGCAAGAGTTCTTTTGCACCAGCCTTCAGGAGGATTTGAAGGGACGGCAATTGATGTGGAAATACATACAAGAGAAATGATAAGGCTAAGAGATGCCCTAAATAAAATAATTTCAGAACATACAGGTCAGGATATAAGTAAAGTTTCCAAAGATACTGAAAGGGATTTTATATTGAATTCCCAGGAAGCAAAGAAATACGGGATAATAGATGAAATAATATTTAAAAAATAATTATTTTAAGGAGTAATTTAACTTGGCAAATGAAAAAGAAGTAAAAGATGATTTTTTGAAATGCTCTTTTTGCGGTAAAACCCAAAAGCAGGTTAAAAAATTAATAGCCGGGCACGATGTATTTATCTGTGATGAATGTGTCGAGCTTTGTAATGAAATAATGGATGAGGAAGATAATAAAGAAGAAGAAACTGATTTCGGAAATCTTCCCAAGCCTGATGAGATATATAATATTTTAAACAATTATGTAATTGGCCAGGAAAAAGCAAAAAAAGTTTTATCAGTCGCTGTATATAATCACTATAAAAGAATAAAATTTGAAAGCAAACTGGCTAAGGACGACATAGAGATTCAAAAAAGCAATATCCTCCTTATAGGCCCCACCGGATGCGGGAAGACTTTGCTTGCCCAGACTCTTGCAAGAATATTAAATGTTCCTTTCTGTATTGCTGATGCAACTACTCTTACAGAAGCCGGATATGTAGGCGAAGATGTTGAAAATATTTTGCTGAAGCTTATTCAGGCTGCAGATTATGATGTTAAAAGAGCAGAAACAGGAATAATATACATAGATGAAATAGATAAAATCTCGAGGAAAAGTGAAAATCCCTCAATTACCAGGGATGTTTCAGGGGAAGGCGTTCAGCAGGCATTACTGAAAATATTTGAAGGGACTGAAGCAAATGTTCCTCCCCAGGGTGGAAGAAAACATCCCCATCAGGAGTTTATCCAGATAAATACTACAAATGTACTTTTTATCTGCGGAGGAGCTTTTGGAGGTCTTGAAGAGATAATAGAGAGAAGGATAAATAAGAGAAGCGTAGGTTTTATTTCTGATAAAATACCTAAAAAAAATGAGAGAGCAGATATGCTGCTTCCCCAGGTAATGCCTGAAGATCTTCTGAAATACGGCATGATTCCTGAATTTGTTGGGAGGCTTCCTGTAATATCTGCATTAAAGAATCTTACAGCAAATGATCTTGTAAAAATACTGACTGAACCAAAGAACTCCCTATTGAAACAGTACAAGAAAATGTTTGCGCTTGATGAAGTTGAGCTTGTTTTTTCTGATGATGCTATTAAAACCATTTCTGCGCTTGCTCTTAAAAGAGGAACAGGTGCAAGAGGATTAAGATCAATACTTGAAGAAGTCATGCTTGATATCATGTATGATATCCCTTCTATGAAAGATATTAAAAAATATATAGTTACAAGTGATATTGTTTTGAATAAGATACAGGATTCAAAATTATTCAACGAAGAAGACTTATCAGATAAAAAAGAAAAACTTGCATAATAAAATTTTACTTGGTTCATTTTGATTTGATAAAGATATTATGTTTAAAGAAATAACTGGAAGCTATAATCCTTTAGAATTTGAAAGCAAAATATATGATTTCTGGCTTGAAAAAAAGTATTTTCATGGAATCACAGGTTCTGGAAAACCTCCTTTCAGCATAGTAATACCTCCTCCTAATGTAACAGGGTACCTGCACATGGGTCATGCATTGAATAATTCTCTTCAGGATGCAGTTATACGGTTTAAAAGAATGAAAGGGTTTAACTGCTCCTGGTTCCCAGGCACAGACCATGCAGGGATAGCAACACAAAACGTGGTAGAGCGCGAACTTGAAAAGCAGGGCACAAGCAGACATGAAATCGGGCGAGAAGAATTTGTCAGAAGAGTCTGGAAATGGAAGGAAAAACACGGAAGCCGGATAATAGAACAGTTAAAAATACTTGGATGCAGCTGTGATTGGGATAGGGAAAGATTCACTTTTGACGATGATTATGTTAAGGCTGTTAACAGGGAATTTGTAACGCTATATAATGACGGGCTCATTTATCGGGGAAACTATATGGTAAACTGGTGTCCCAGGTGCCAGACCGCAGTATCTGATATTGAAGTAGAGCATCATGACAGGCATGGAAATATGTGGGATATCAAATATCCTTTAATAGATGATGAAACCGGGAAAGCAAGTAAGGAAAAATATCTTGTAGTTTCAACTACGCGTCCGGAAACAATGCTTGGCGACACTGCCATAGCAGTTCATCCAAAAGATAAAAGATATGCTGACATGGTTGGCAAATATGTTTTTCTTCCAATAGCAAAAAGAAAAATACCTGTAATTGCCGACGAATATGTTGATATGAAATTCGGAACCGGGGCAGTCAAGGTTACACCTTCGCATGACCCAAATGATTTTGCAATAGGCCAAAGGCACAGCCTTGAAAAAATAAATATAATGAATGATGATGCTACATTAAATGAAAATGCAGGAAAATATAAAGGGCTTGAAAGATTCGAGGCAAGAAAAAGGATACTTGAAGAGCTGGATGAGTCAGGCTTCCTTTTAGGGAAGAAAGAGCATATATCCTCCGTAGGTTCCTGCTCAAGATGCTCAACGATAATCGAACCGCGAATTTCTCTTCAGTGGTATGTTTCAATGAAAAAACTTGCAGAACCTGCAATTGATGCAGTTAAAAGCGGAAAGATAAAATTTATACCGAAAAAATGGGAGAAATTATATTTTAACTGGATGGAGAATATAAGGGACTGGTGTATCTCCAGACAGCTTTGGTGGGGCCACAGAATACCTGTATGGTACTGTGATGATTGTAATGAAGTAATTGTAAGTGAAACAGAACCGCTGAAATGTACAAAATGTAATTCTATAAATATTCACCAGGATGAAGATGTCCTTGACACATGGTTCAGTTCAGATATGTGGCCTTTTGCAGTAATGGGATGGCCTGAAGACACACAAGAACTTCATTATTTTTTTCCAACAAGCGTTCTGATAACTGCTCATGATATTATATTTTTCTGGGTGGCAAGAATGATAATGATAAGCCTTTATTTTATGGAAGAAATTCCTTTTAAAGAAGTCTTTATAAATCCTCTCGTTAACGATGAAAAAGGCCAGAAAATGAGCAAATCAAAGGGTAATGTAATCGATCCTGTATCGGTTGTTGAGAAATACGGTTGCGATATTTTAAGGTACACGCTTGCTGCTCTTACCACGCCTGGAAGGAATCTGCTCCTGGGACAGGAGAAGATAGAAGGTTCAAGGAATTTTGCGAATAAAATCTGGAATGCCTCAAAATTTGTAATATCTGCCATTAAAGGGGCAGATATAGATTTTGAGAAAGAACCGGTAAATAAAGAACTTAATATATGGGATAAGTGGATACTTGAAAGATTGTCCCTGACAATAAAAAGTTATGAAAGATATATAGAAAAATATAATTTTTCTTTTGCATCAAAAATTCTTTATAATTTTTTCTGGAATGAATTCTGCGACTGGTATATAGAAGCTGCCAAAGTTAGTATTTATAGTGCTGATACTGCAGGAAAAAATAATACAACCCTGGTCCTTTATTATGTGCTTGATAAATTTTTAAAGCTGATGCATCCTATTATGCCGTTTTTAACGGAACGAATATGGCAAAATCTTCCGGTTAAAGGCGAGAGCATAATGGTCCAGGATTTCCCCAAAGCCTTAAAAAAGCAGATTACAGCAGAAGAATCACTGGAACTGGAAAATATTCTTGAAATAATAAGCGCCGTTAGAAAATCAAGGTCAGAATTAAACATAAGTCCTGCCAGCAAAATAAAATTATATGTTATTATCCCAGACAGTGATGAAAAGGACGGGGATATAAACTCTATACAAAAGTATGAAGACTATCTGAGAGTTTTTTGCAAGGCTTCAGATATCAGTTATATGAAACCTTCTGCTAGCGGCTCTATTATCAAAATAAACATTGGGAATATTGAAGTATATATCGACCTTTCAGGGGCAATAGATTATAAGCTTGAGATAAAAAGAATTGAATCGGATATTAAAAAGCTGGATATTGAGCTTAAAAAGTCTGAGAATAAAATAGATAATCCTGATTTTCTTAAAAGAGCTCCGGAGATTATTGTAAATAAGGAAAAAAACAAAGTAATTGAATTAAAGAAAAGTATAGGGATCCTGGAATCGGAACTGGAAAAAATAAGAAAAGCTATGCTTTCCTCTTCCTCTTCAGACACATAATTTTATTTTTAAAACAATGAAAAACAATAATTTTAAAGAAGCATGCCGGTATCTTGACGGTACTCTTGTTTTTGGAATAAAGCCGGGTCTGGAGAGGATTAAAAAATTTCTACAGCTAAGCAATCATCCTGAAAGAAAAACTGATTTTATACATATAGTAGGCACAAACGGTAAAACTTCTACAGCTAAAATGACAGCTTCCATTTTAAATCATCATGGGCTTAAGTCAGGATATTATATATCGCCGCATATCCACTCATATACTGAAAGGATTGCATTTGGCGGTAAGGAAATAAGTGAAAATGACTTCAGTACTATATTTTTTGAAATTTTTCCTTTTATCGAAAAGGTTAATTCAGCAAATATTGATGGCAGTATGACCCAGTTTGAGATACTGACATCAATGATGTTTTATTTGTGCGCAAAAGAGAATCTGGATGTCATGGTAATGGAAGCAGGAATGGGAGGCAGATGGGACGCTACAAATTCAGCAGATGCGAAAGTCGTCGGACTTACAGGAGTCAGTCTGGAGCATACACAGATACTAGGCAGGACAATAAGACAGATAACTTCAGAAAAATCAGAAGTAATTAAAAACAATTGCCTTATTGCTTCAAACAGCACCTGTTCCAAAGTAAATAATATTTTATTTAATAAATCTATCCAGACACACTCTATGCTCTATATTTATAAGAAAGATTTCAAAATATTAAAAGTGATCACTGAAAGCATTGAAGGAGCAGAATTATCGCTAAAAGGCATTTACAATGACTATGATAATATTTTTATCCCTCTTGCAGGAGATTATCAGAAAAAAAATCTACTTTTATCGCTTGTTCTAAGTGAATTATATCTGGGAACTGTTTCTTTAAAAGTTGAGCAGGAGAAAGTAAATGAAGCACTAAAAAAAACCAATATAACAGGCAGATTTCAGGTGATAAAAAGGAAACCCCTATTTATTGCAGATGCTTCCCATAATCCGGAAGGAATAAAAAATTTTGTAAAAAATATTGATAAATATTTTCCTGATAGAAAAAAGATAATCATATTCTCTGTATTAAAAGATAAAGATTATAAAAAGATGATTGAAGAAATAATAAAAATAGCAGATACGCTGATTATTTCAAGTTCTTTGACTGACAGGAGCCTTTCCGTAAAAGAAGTCAAAAAAAATGCTTTAGATATTATTTCTGTTTTAAAAATAAAGAACAAAAAGTATCCGGAAAAAATAATTGCTATTGATAATATAGAAAATTCAATGAAATATGCTTTAAATTTAGCTAAAAAAGATGATATCATATCTTTAACCGGTTCAATAACCAACCTCGAGTTTGTAAAAACAATATAGTTTTGATAATATTGCTTAACTGCTATTTATTGCAATTCGAGGGTTTTTGTTTAAGCGGTATTTTTTTTGTAATAAATTGGAGGACTGATGGATATACTTAAGTATGCGAACAATATAATAGCATTTTTTACTAATCCCATCTGGAAGTATCTTCTATACGGGATTATTTTTATGCTTATAATAGTCTGGCTTGCTTTTATATACTGGACTTACAGAGATGCAAAGCTAAGAAATGCGCCAGCACCATTCTGGGCTATTATTGTATTTATTTTTAATTATATAGGGTTGATTTTATATCTCATTTTAAGACCACCGGAGTTTATAGACGATGTTGTAGAAAGGGATTTGGAAATCCAAAGAATGGAATTTCTTTTAGACAGTGCTTATTTAAAATGTCCGGCATGCGGTAAAGAAGTAAAAGAGGATTTCCTGATTTGCCCTAATTGCAGGAGGAAATTAAAAAATTCCTGCATAAATTGCTCAAAGCCTTTAAATCTGGATTGGAAAATCTGTCCTTATTGCAAGACTACACAATAAAAATTTATTTGAATTAGTATATGAAGGAGTTTGAATAGGTGAGGCTGCTATGAACCTAAAAGTAGAAGAGAAAAATGAAACCGGTAAGGAACAGGAAGAAATAATAGAAGAAGACAAACCTGTTAAACAAAAAACTAAATATGAAAAAAGTTTGATAATAATCAAACCGGATGGAGTCAAAAAAAAGCTTATAGGAAAAATAATTTCCAGATTTGAGGATAATGATCTGGAAGTTGAAAGAATAAGAGTGCTCCATATAGATAAGAATATTGCACTTGTCCATTACAAAGAGCATGAAAAAAAATCTTTCTTCCCGAGACTTATGGAATATATAACAAGCGGACCTTCAATAGTAATGGTGGTAAAAGGAGAAAATGCGGTAGCAAAAGCAAGAGAACTCATGGGCAGTACAGATCCCCAGAAAGCAAAAAAAGGAACAATTAGGGGAGATTTTGGTACTGATATCACAATAAATGTTATCCACGGTTCTGATTGTGAAAGTTCTGCTGAGAGGGAAATAAATATTTTCTTTGGAAATTATCTGTAATAATTTATAATACTTAGAAATAAATATAAAATAATCATTATTATGTGCTAATGTTGCTATGGGCGGTGCCCACATAAAGAAAGGAAATATTGAAAAGAAGAGGAATAGTAGTTTTTTTTATTATTATTGTAGGTGGCATTCTAGGTGCTATCCTTGGGCATGTTTTAAGAGACATAGTCCCAATACTTGACCAGGGCTTAAAAGTCGGTACCGATAAGTTGAGCCTTGACCTTTATCTTTTTGATATAAGTTTCAGTATCCATGTAAATATAACGCTCGGAGCAATAATAGGCCTTTTACTTGCCTTTTTACTTGCAGATGTTTTTAGAAGGAAATAATAAGATAAAAATAATTCTAGCCTCAAAATCTCCCAGAAGAGCAGATATTCTTAATAAATTAAATATTAATTTTGAAGTGATAACTCCAACCCTGAAAGATGAAAAGCTATTTGATGCTCCTGATGAAACAGTAATTTACAATAGTCTGGATAAAGCAAAAAATATTGCAAGTTATGTTAAAATTAAAAAATCAGATTTTTTTGGCGAAAGAGATTTTAAGGATATTGTAATTGCAGGATTTGACACAGTTGTTTTTCTTGATGGAAAATTTTTTCTAAAACCTAAAGACAAAGAAGAGGCAAGGGAATTTTTAAAAATATTTTCCGGAAGGACGCATAAAGTATATTCAGGGATAAGCCTTATAAGCATTTCCGGTAAAAGCATATTATCCGATTATGATGTAACGGATGTGACATTTAATAGGCTAAGCGATAAAGATATTGATGATTATTTAAATAAAGAAAATGTTCTAGATAAAGCCGGAGCCTATAACCTTGATGGTTATGGATGTATACTTATAAAAAAGATTGAAGGCTGCTTTTATAATGTTGCAGGCCTTCCTGTATATAAATTTCTGGCAATGATTAAAAATTTAGGTTATAGTCTTAAAGATTTTCAGGAATAATTTTCTATTTTCAGGTATATTTTTTATTTGATTGTTTTTGTAATATATATTTAAATGAAATAATTGTTTTAAGCATAAAATTTATTACGAGGAGAGCTGATGTTTGACTTTTTTCTAAATGTGGTTGGCAGAGATATGGGCATTGATCTTGGAACCGCAAATACTCTTGTTTATGTTAAGGGAAAGGGTGTCGTACTTGACGAACCCTCAATAGTTGCAATAGATAAAGACACCAATAAAATACTTGCAGTTGGAAAAGAAGCTAAAAGAATGGTAGGCAGGACTCCGGGAAATATTGTTGCCATTAGACCGTTAAAGGATGGAGTCATTGCTGATTTTGAAACAACTGAAAAAATGCTTAGATATTTTATCCAGCGCGTCCATAAAAATGTTGCTTTTGCCAGACCGAGGATAGTTATTTGTGTTCCTTCCGGGATAACTGCAGTTGAAAGAAAAGCAGTAGTAGAGGCTACTGAACAGGCAGGCGCTAGAGCTGCTTATATTATTGAAGAACCGCTGGCAGCAGCAATAGGAGCGGATCTTCCGATTAATGAACCTACAGGTTCGATGATAGTTGATATAGGCGGAGGAACTTCAGAGGTAGCTGTCATATCTCTTGGCGGCATTGTTGTAAGCCAGTCTCTTAGAATAGGTGGCGATGAGCTGGATGAAGCAATAACATATTATTTAAAGAAAGAACATAATTTATTACTGGGTGAAAGGACTGCAGAAAAGGTAAAAATTGAAATAGGCTCTGCCTTCCCGCTTGAAAATGAAGAAAAAATGGAAATAAACGGAAGAGACCTTGTAGCAGGATTGCCTAAAACCATAATTATAACAAGTCAGCAGATAAGAAAAGCACTTGAGAAAAGCATTGCTGATATTGTTAATTCAGTCATAGAGGTTCTGGATGTCACACCGCCTGAACTGGCTTCAGATATAATGAAAAGAGGCATAGTGCTTAGCGGCGGCGGGGCATTGCTAAAGGGACTTACTGAAAGAATAAGCCGGGAGACACACTGCCCTGTTTATCTTGCAAACGATCCGCTTGCCTCGGTTGCATTAGGTGCAGGAAAAGTTGCTGAAGACTTTGCGATTTTAAAAAGATATCTTAAATATGCAAAGCATTGAAAAATTTAAATATTTTACTTAATAGATATTAATGGCTCCCTCAAGAAAAAGTGTTAAGAATATTATTATTTTAGCAATAATCGTTATCTTATGCCTTATAATAATTGCTGCAAGCTTTCGTGATTCAGATGCCGTTAAATCATTAAGAGAAAGTACCCTTGATTTTTTTAAGCCTGTCCAGGAGAAGCTTTATGCCTTTTTCCAACCGTTAATCAGGACATTTAATAATATAAAAAATTTCTTCGGTCTTTCTTCCAGAATAAAAGAGCTGGAACAGGAGAATGCGGAACTTCTTGGAAATTATTCGGAAAATATCAATCTGAGAATAGAAAATGATTCCCTGCGCAGCCTTCTTGAAATCAAACAAAGAGAAAATTACAAGACAGTAGCTGCCAAAGTAATAGGTTATAACACGGATAAATGGCAGTCTGAGATCATATTGAATGTCGGTAAAAACGAAGGAGTGCTTGAAGGAATGTGTGTCATTAATGAAAAAGGTCTTGTAGGCATGGTTATCCTTAGCGCTAGCAATTCATGCAATGTAAGGCTGCTTAATGACCCTCAAACAAGCCTTGGGGCAAGAATATTATCTTCAAGAAGTCTTGGAATGATTCAAGGTTCTAAGAACAATACTATACTTTTTAATTATATTTCAAAAAGTGATATTGTTTATACTGGGGATATATTGATAACTGCAGAGTTCGGTAAATATATTCCTGATGAGATTTTAATAGGAGCGATAAAAAAAGTAAATATTTCAGATAACAATCCTTATCAGGAGATAGAAGTTGAAACTTTTGTAGATATGCGGAAAATTGAAAATGTTCTTGTAATCACCGGCTGGTAACAGCAAATGAAATATTTTTTAAAAACAATACATTTTTTTATTCTTGTCTTCTTTATTATCTTACAGATAATATTTGGAGAGCAGCTAGAAATCTACTACATAAGCTTTGACTTTATCCTTGTAGTGCTTATAGCTGCAACTCTTAAAGATGGCTTTATTACAGGAATGATATTTGCTTTTATTTCCGGAATGATATTGGATTTGCTTTCAGGGGCCGTAGTGGGAGTTTCTCCATTAATTTTTTCATTATGTGTTTTTATTATTGGAAGACTTATAAGTGCAGGATTAAAATTAAGGTTATTGAGCTATATTTTCATTGTAATTTTAACAACAGAAATAAATATAATATTATTAAATATAATTTATTATCTTTTTAATTTTCAAATGAATTTTACATCTGTTGTCATTGACCTGGTAACAAAGCCTTTGTTTAATATATTGCTTGTTTTTATAATATTTCCTTTGTTCAGGTTAAAGTTTTCGGGAGAAGATACTGTTGAATACCAATTCAAATAAAAAACTTATTTTCCTTGGCTATTTTGTAATTGTGATTGTTGTTATGCTTTCCTTAAGATTATATTTTCTTCAGGTAATGAGTGGCGAGATATTTGCCCAGGCAGCATCAGAGAACATTACAAGGACAAGATCGACTGCTGCTCCAAGAGGGAATATATATGACAGAAATGGCAAACTTCTTGTTGAAAGCAT
>JAQVJB010000044.1 GCA_028695395.1 Actinomycetota bacterium
CTACCAGGTATTGAACAGTAGAGTCAGCATAATAAATGGTGGTGGTTACTGATTGAGGCTCTTCTTTTTCATCCTCTTCTTCATCATCCTCTTTTGCCTCCTCGGCTTCCTCTTCCTGTTCTTCTTCCTCGGTTTCCCCTTCTTGTTCTTCCGTATTTTGTTCTGGGGTCACTTCTGGTTTTTCTTCCTGCTGCTGATTCAAAGTATCTTTTTCTCCCACATCAATTTTATCCGGGTTTTCAGTAGCAGAATTGCAGCCAAGCATAAAGATCATAATGGAAAAAATTAGGCATAAGGAAATAAGGATTTTTGCCGATACTCCGGCAGAAAGAAAGATTTTATTCTTTCTAGTATTCATTGCTATAATTAATTACTATTTAGTTGCTATTTTTATTGCTACATTACTAAAAAAATCTAAGTACTTTTACATAATTACACAAATAAAAGGTTAAGTCAAGCTGTGGACATCTATTTCTGCCTGTTTATAATTTTAAGCCTCTACCTTATAATAACCCTAAAAGATAGGAATTGATGAAAAAGACAATTATAGTCATATCGGTAATAATAGCCTTAGGGTTCATAACCTTAGCAGTCCTGGTAGGAGTTTTACTATTAACTGAAAATAATACTGCCAATCCAGCTGAAATTAAACCACAAGAACCTGAAACAGCATCTCCCGCTGAGCCAGAAACAGAAGCTGCCCATCAAGAAACTAAAACAGAGGATCCAAATACCCCTGGACAAAAAATACTATATAGCGGAGAAGTTAAGGAATTAGAAATTTATCTGGACGGTTATCGTGACACAGGTATATTTTTGGGCCAAACTACTCTAGGCCAGCCATCTTTAGGAACTGCCTCTATTTATGGTGAGGAATTTTCTGACTCTGGATTTAGCTTCAGTTATGATAATACCCAGCTTAACCTGGAGCCAGGAAGCATCCATTATATATATCTTTATGCTTATACTGAAGAACTGGGCTGGACCTATAAAAAGCAAAAGCTGCAAATTCCAGGTACCCCTTTGACCGATAGTGCTATTAGGATCCACTTGGATAAACCCACCGAAGATTTGCTTGCCCAAAATACTATCAGTTTCCTAGGCTGGGCGGCTGATACCAATTCTGTAAATAGCCCTGGCATAAGCAACATAGAAGTTTATATGGACGGACCCAAGGGATTCGGAAAGCCCCTAGGCCAGGCAAACTATGGCTCCTTAAGGGGAGACGTAGCTGATGTAATGGGCAATCCTAATTATGCTAACTGCGGGTTCACTCTGGATGTGGATTTAGGAAGCCTGGAGCCAGGCTCTACCCATACTTTTTATATCTATGCTTACTCTGCTTCCGGAAACTACCAGGTGATTTATAAAGACATAACCTATCAAGGCAAAGAGGAGGAAACGGACTTAATTTTTTCCTATAATTCTACCTACATGGAAGACACCGAACAACTTATAGTGGAGGGCTGGATAGCCCCGGTAGATTTTAAAGTGCAAAAGGTAATATTTGTGTCTAATATTAATGGCAATGAAGACCTGTACAGCATAAATATAGATGGAACGGATCTACAGCAGCTTACTGACAGTCCGGGAAATGATTGGTACCCCTCGGTATCCATAGATGGCAAAAAAATAGCTTACTCTAATGAACAGGATGGTTATTGGCAGATAATAACCATGAATTGGGATGGAACAGATAAAAAACAGTTAACTAATAGTCCGGAAAAGAATGGGGATCCCACTTGGTCCTATGATGGAAAATATATATATTTTGAAAAATTTATAAATGGGGATTGGGAAATCTACAGGATGGATGCTGATGGTAACAACGTTATCCGCCTTACCAATAATCCCCAGAATTATGATTGGCACCCCTTTGCCCATACCTCTGAACATAAAGTGTTATTCGAATCAGGGCAGCCGGGAAGTTATGATATTTATATTATGGACCTGGATGGGCAAAATATTATTCCCCTAAATCCCCTGGAATTTGAAAAGCGGGTTCCCTCGGTTTCCCTGGACGGTAAAAAGATAATTTTTCAGGGTTTTAAGGAAAGAAATTATGACATTTTTATAATGGACAGCCAAGGCTTAAACACTACCAATATAACTAATACCCCGGTAGATGAAGGCCATTCATCTATTTCCCCGGACAATAAGCGTATTGCTTTTCAGGCCATGACCGGAGAACAAAACCAGATATACATCATGGATATTGACGGCTCCAACAAAACCAGGTTATTTACCCAAGAGGGATTTTATTCCAGGATGCCGGCGTTTTTATACCAATTAGAAGAAGATTAAATGAAGCACTAGGTTTTATTAATAGATAACCTTTTAATAATTATACTAATTCCAATAATGCCTGCAGATATAAACATAGGATCCAGAGGCAGCCTGTATCTAAGCCAGGGGAAAGAACTTTGCAGGGTTCCTAATATGTAAATTAATAGTAGAATATAAGCAGTTGATAAAAATAGCCTGTCTTTTCTGGTCCCAATAACTATTCCCAATAACCCAAATAAATAAAAATAGATTATAGGGATCCTTGTATTATTCCATATAAATATTATGGTTTTCTGTACCAATAAGTTTCCAGTATTATTTTTATATAGCTCGGTTATTCTAGATGCATTGTTTTCAAACCTATCCATTTCCTCTTCACTGGGGAAAGTACCATCAGGCCTGGTGGCTGGCCACCAGTAATTAGGTTTTGGTATTAGCTCGCCTTCGGTAATTATGTCCCCTGAGTCTATGGGTAAAACTTTTTCAGGCATCAAATCAATATTATGATTTTTTACCATCAATGATATAAAGTCTTTACCGAATTGTTTTATAAATTCAAAAGGTTCTGCTTCTATGGCTTCCCAAGCTACTTGGCTTAATAACTCATAATGGGTATTCCACCCTTCCTTTAGGTCCACAATAGCTAAACTGTCGCTGGTAAATCTCCCATTTGGTTTAAAATTTAGGAAATCATCAATGCTTATCCCATATTTCCTATAATTTTCGGAGGTAAGAATGTATTTTTCTATTAAACTTATAAACTTCTCAGTGTAAGGCCCGTTGTTCCTTTTTATTAATGAGCCTTCCTGTACCCTATAAACTCTATAAAAAGTGGTATGTTTAAAACCCCTGGATATAGAATAATCTCCATACCTTAACCCCTTATACCCCATATAGCCTCCTATTAGCAGCGATGAGGACAAAAGCATAATAATTAAGAAAAAAGTTGCTTTTTTAAAGTTTATCCTCAAGGGCTTAAGAAAGAAAATAATGGGAGTTGCCAATAGCACAATACCCGCAGTTCTGGTAAGGGTGGCCAAAGCGGCCACGATGCCCAAGCCAATTATTCTTAAATAGGTTAACTTTTTAAAGGCCAAAGTAAGAATAAAAAAGTACAGGATCAGTAAGAACGAAAAAAGGCCATCAGTACCTATTTGATGAAATTGAAGCTGGAAAGGCAGTAAAAACATCATTATCAACACTGTAATTCTTGCTGCCCATTTACCCCAGGGTAATACTATGAAGTAAATTAATAGGAAACTTACTAAACATAGAACCTCTAATAATATAACGGTTAAGATCTCACCGCCCAAAGTAAGGGATAGGCCAAAAAAAATTGGTGCTACCGGAGGCCGGTTGCATATGAGATTATAGAAAACTGGCTGGGTGTTAAATGAATCTAGATAATAATAAATATAACTATCGGCATCCGGGCCCGCATTAAGGGGCCAGCCCACCCAAAGTAAGGTATGCACTAGGATTAATATTATAAATATTAAAACCAGAAATTTTAAATCTTTTTTTATGCTATTAGTATAATCATTCATATCCTAAAATTAATTATATTTTATTTCACCCACTGCTATGCCCAGCTTCCTAGAGTCATTGGATACCCCCCACTCTGAGGGTATCCAAGTTCTACTGGTATCTATGGTAAAAGTAAACCTATCACGGTCAACATGGCTAATATCTATATCTACATGGACCCATTGATCATTATTAAGTTCAATAATTCTTTTAGGCCGGTTATCTATGTACATCTTTACCTTAATTGGGTTTTCCTCAATGTCTGGATTCCCAGCTTTTATAGGTACTGTAATATAATTGCTTTCCTTGGCCAGTACCTCCGAGGCCTGCTCCTTGGTCCACCTAAAAGAAGTATCTCCCACCGCCTCCTGTTCATAAAAACCATAGTTATTCTCCCATCCATACAGGCTTTGCTGATAATTTATGGACAGGTCAGTAAAGGAATTATAGATAAATAACCCGGCAAATACGGCTAAACACAAGGCTATAATTACTTTAATATACCATTGCCATTTATTCTGCATATAACCTCCCCTGACCGGTATATTTCAGTATAAGGGCTAGTATTAACCAAAAAGTAAACTGTATTTCAAAAAAATTAGTATGAGGGCCTAAAAACAGGGAACCAATCATGGCAATAAAGGAAATTACCATGCCATCCATAATCCTGCCCTGGCTTCTGTATAATCTTTTGTTGTACCTGTAGTAGAAAAAAACCTTTACCAAAATTAAAAAGAATATAGATAAAACTAAAAGCAGCCCCGGCAAGCCTAACTCTGACAGTAACTGAAGGTAATAATTTCCGGTAAAATCTATCTCAAACACATTAGAATTATTCTTGACATAATAATTGGGAAGCTGAAGTATGTAAGAGCCTAAACCCACTCCGGTTACAGGATGGTCCTTAAACATAGCTGCCGCTTGTTCCCACAAGGCATACCTATAGGAAGACACTGACTTAAAGGCTTCAATTAAATCCGCCTTAAAAAAAGTATTGTAAGCCATCCAGTATGTCTCCACCATTCTATCTACCAAGCTTATAGAAGTATTTTCCGGTTTGTCTATCTCTGCCAGTTCAGGCTTTAAGTTTAAAGAAGAAACCACTACAAATACTATTACTGCTATAGCTATTAGCCCTAATACACTCCATATCCAGGCTTTAGTGCGCTTCTTTTTAATTTTTTTATTCATCCATAAGATTAATTCCCTTATCCCTACTCCTACCATAATAATTATGGAAATAAATATCCCTACAAATGCATTCCGGGAGCCAGAGGCAAAAATAGCAAACAGGAAAGGCAGAAATAGTAAAATAAGTATGATTTTTTTATACCATTTGGGAATATATAAGATGAACCCTAAGAAAATTGGAAATAGCATGACAGTGAAACTGCCTAAAGAATTGGGGTCATTAAAAGTACCATTGAACCTCTCTGCGGCTACCCACGCTTCTGAGTTACCCCATAAAGGATTTAAGAAATATTGGTAAAGAAGCACTAATGAAGCAACTACAGTAGAGGAAATAAGAATTAATACTGAGTTCTTGATATCATCAAAATTATGGAAAGTTTTTATAATAAAAAAAAGCAAGATAAATCCCACTATATAATTGAAGAAAAAGTTAATAGTCCAAAAAATAGCATAGGTGGAGTCTATGCCGTTTACATTTATTGCCAGGTTATGGTAATTATCAGTTATGAAAGGAAAAAAGTTTGAATACCTGAATATGGTAATTACAGCAGATATGGAAAATATTGCTATGAATATACCGATTACTCCAAACAGGGCGGCGTAGTTTCCTGAATAACTAATTTTATCCCTGGACCATCCGGTTAGGCTAATAATTCTATTAATTATATAACCCAGAACCAAGGCAAAGAATACAAACAGTATTACCGGCTTATTTTCTATCCTTAACACATTGGGAATTGAATTAAGTAGCGGAACTAAAAAAATAAAGAAATATAATGCGTACTTAAAATTTAAAAGGGATACAATAAATACTACCGCTGACACAATAATGATTATCAGGTTTAATCTAAAATCTGTAACTACATGTGATTGGTAGATAAAAAATACCAGTGATAGTAATAAGAAGAGGAAAATATATTTGATATAAGCAAAAATTTTACTATGCAATATATTGGTAGACATATTCTCCATTTCACAGGTTAATAGGCATCTTTGCTGGGGAGAAATTTTAAAGCGGTCAAGAATATAATTTTAAGCTCTAACCAAATAGACCAGTTATGAATGTAATATAAGTCCAGCTTTATCCTTTCCTCATAGGATATTTCACTTCTACCGCTTACCTGCCAGAGCCCGGTTATTCCCTGGTTGACCTGCATTCTTTTTTTCTCCCATCCCTCCAGCTGGTCTCCTTCTTCTACTGCTATCGCCCGGGGACCTACCAGGCTTATATCATTCTTTAAAACATTTATGGCCTGGGGAAGTTCATCCAGGGAGGTTTTGCGCAAAAATTTACCCACCTTGGTAATCCTGGGGTCCTCCTTAAGCTTAAAAGCCTGATCCCTATTATAAACTGCTTTAATGATATCTTCTTCCTGGTCTGCCCCTGCCCTCATAGTTCTAAATTTATATATTTTTATCTTCTTAAAATCCTTACCGTATCTTTCCTGGGTATATAGCACTGGCCCTTTGGAATCCAGCTTTATTAACATTCCTATTATTGGGTACAAAAGAGCAAATGCTGTAAATAGCATGATACCGAATGAATAATCTATTAAGAACTTAAAAAACTTATCAATACCCCTTATGCCTGCTTTCTGAATCTGTATTAAGGGAATACCCATAGACTCAAACATTTTTATCCTGGATACCGAAAATTCAAACAAGGACGGTGACATCTGCACTTCAATATTTCTATCCTTTACTTTGTCCAACAGTTCCAATATCTGGAAATAATTGATTATTTTAGATGAAATTATGATTCTATTTATCCCATGAGCATCGATGACTTCTTCTAAATTTTCCAGGTCTCCCCATATTTTATATTCTTCTCCTATGTCTATGGTATTGGTAGTATCCCCGTCATCAATGAAACCGGCTATTTTTACCTTTTCTATCTTATTTTTACCGAAAGTTTCTGCTATTCTTCTTCCTTCTTCATTGGCACCTATTATCAATATGGTGGTAACCACATTCATAGTTCTCAGCAGTTTAAAAATAAGCTTCTTGGCAAAAAACCTGGACACTATCACCAATATTACCGCCAGGATAGTAGAATATATTATCCATAACCTGGATAGCTGATACGAATCCCGGTTAAAATAGTAATTTAGGATTATTATTACAAATACTCCAATTATTATACTGGTAATAATATTTTCATTTTCACCCATACCCCCGTAGAGGCTTTTAAAGTTATAGAGTTTTTTAAAATAAAATATGATTATTATTGCTACTATGCCTACGGCTGAATATATGAGGTAGAATTTAATATTTTCACCAAGAATCTCCTGGGTTTCTATTCTAAATTTTATTAGAAAACCTATAAAGAAAGCTAATGCTAGAAAAACCAAATCATTTAGAAATAGTAAAAATCCAAAAAATATTTCCCTTTTTTTGTAATCCCTTAGCAATTTACTCATAATTTAGTCCATATACCTATGCTGATGCTTTTTATATTTTTTTTGGCAGAATTCAAGCATTTCTTGTTCAAATCGATCCCTGCTAAACCTTAAGCTGTTTTTCCTTATATTATCAGGGTCAAATTGATCATCATGCTGTTCAAAGTAATTGATAATATCTATTAAATCCTGCTCCTGCTGGCGGTAAAAGAAAAGGCCTGTTTCATTTTCCTTAACTGTTTCCAGCAGACCTCCCCTGCCATACCCTATTACCGGGGTTCCGCTAGCCTGAGCTTCCACGGGGGTAATGCCGAAATCCTCTTCACCGGGAAAAATAAAAGCTTTAGCCTGGCTATAATACTGTTTAAGGACATCCTTTTTTTGCCAGCCCAGGAACTTAATATTAGGTTTGGCTATCTTTTTCAGCTCTTTTAATTGGGCTCCTTCCCCAATAATTACCAATTCTTTTCCCAACTGGTTAAAAGCCCTTACTGCCAGGTCTATCCTTTTATAGGACACCAGCTGGCTTACAACCAGATAGTAACCCTTCTTTTGCCTGTCGACTTTAAAATCGTCGACATCCACCGGGGGGTAGATAACCGAAGCTTTCCTGCCATAATATTTTAATATCCTTTTTTTCACATTGTTGGAATTGCAGACAAAATAATCCACCCTGGATGCGGAAGCGTAATCCCATAGCCGGAGATAATTAAAGTAATACATGATAAATTTTCTTTTTAAGAAACCGACTTTCTCATTTTCCAGATAGTCAAAATACATGTTCCATAAATAACGCATGGGGCTATGGCAATAACATATATGGCAAGTTTCCGGCCTGGTTAATACTCCCTTGGCTATCCCTGATTCTGAACTTATCACCAGGTCGTAATCCATTAGATTGAATTGCTCTACTGCGGTGGGCATAAAGGGCAGGTAGGTCTGGTATTTGGTTTTTGCAAAAGGAAATTTTTGAATGAAAGAAGTTGTTATCTGATGCTGATTGATAGAATCGCTAATTTTTTCTTTATCATAAACTAAAGTAAAAATATCTAGCTTAGGGAAAATCTCACCAATGGATTGGACTACTTTCTCGCCTCCACGCATTCCCACCAGCCAGTAATGTACTAGCGCAATCTTTTTATTGCTCAGCATTTTTTATATCCTCTTCCCAAGCTGTCCCCATAGCTAATGATATTGCTATGGATAAGCATACCATAACTGTAGGGCTAGCCATATAGTGCTCGGTCAAAGAAAGCCCGAATAATGTTGCTATTCCTCCTATGGAAGCCAAATACATTACCTTATGGTTAGCACTAGTTGAAATTGTATACTTCCTATATAGCAAATAAGCACAGTAAATCCAAAAGAATAATAGCAAAATTAATCCTACAATACCATTTTCTGCCAGCAGGTGTAGATAGGAATTATGGGCATTACTGGCATCAAATACTTGCCTGGGTTCAGCATAAAAAGATACCAAGCCCTCAATTCCCTCCAGGTCAACTATTTGATCAAACCAGGCTACATCATTGTAGCGGGCAAAACCAATCCCAAAAATAGGGCTGGCTAAAAAGAGCCTCCAGGCATTGCCCCACATGCCCAACCTGGTCTGGGCATTAAGATCCTTAACTGAAAAAATTTGTGCAATACGGTCATAGGTTCCAGTAAAATAAATGATAGGAGCCATCAGGAGAAGTAAAATTAAAATTACTGCTAGAAACTTTTTTATAGACTTCACATGCAAAAATATAACTACCACTGCCCCACAGGCAAAGCCGATCAAGCTTCCCCTGCTTTTTGTGATAAATAATCCAATAAAACAAAATATAAGAACTACAGTATAAAAGAATTTATATTTCTTTTCTGAAGATAGAAGATAAGACAGGGTAAATACGCTTACTGCTGCATAAGCAGATCCGGTAGCATTATGGGAATTATTAAGAGCTACAAACATGGGACCTAGGTAAATATCATCTATTCTAACTGTAAATAAATGATATCCTGTAAAATATTCAATAAGCCCCCAAACTGAGAATAACACAAATATCACAAACAGTAATTGGAAATAAAGCGCTAAAGTCTTTTGGTAATTTAGAAAAGGAATGGCAAATATGAAAAAGGCAAGATAACTGAAAAAGAACCCTCCGTCCCACCTTAGAAAACTGTAGGTAAAAAGACTGGACACAGGTTGCCCTGATATTACATAAGTGGCCAGAAAATAAACAAATATTAAGGCAAGGATAATTATAAGATGATAATGATAGCGGGTTATAGCGCTATTTTTTAAAAATGCTATAACGCTAAACCAGATTAAAACCATATATACTGCAATATTTAGCCAGGGGTACCTGTTTATCAACAGGAATAAAGCAGGCAGAACAGCTATAATGCTAATAATTGTGAAATTAAGGTGACTGCTTGATAAATATTTATTGGCCATTTTTCTTAGAAAATAATAATTTGCCTATTGCTAACTCTAACCATCGCTCCAGCTTAAATAATTGGACTTTTATCTTATTACATTTTAATACATTTTTCAGTAAATAAATCTCAGATTGGTATACCAGTTTCTTTTTGCCTAAATAATTTAAACTTTTACTTACTGTGCCTGAATGCACATGTCTTACTTTAAGCCGGGGGTCATAGAATACGGTTTTTTGTTTTTCTTTTGCTTTCCTGAACAAGCACTCCTCTTCATAATATAAGAAAGTGTTGGGATCAAACATCCCGGTTTCGGCAAATGCACCTGCCTTTGCCCCTAGGCAAGACCCGTTTATTAAAAATACTTCTATAGGAGATGCCAAATTTTTGAAGCGACGGTTTATGCCGCAAAGCTTATCCATTACCCCATTATTTCCGATATGCAGTAAGAGCTTTAAATAATTTAATTGGTTTAAATGGGGGGCCATAATGCTATTATCATTATTTATAATCTCAGGTCCCAAGAAATCAGCACCCAGCTTTTGCATGGAACTAATAGCCTGCTCTAGCCACTTCTGGTTCCCTATGCTAATGTCAGGATTAATAAATAAAACAATATCAGGACCATTTATTAGATTATGGCCAGTAAGATATTCAAATCCTAAATTATTGGCCCGGGCATAACCTAGATTTTTTTTACCCTCCAATATTTTTATTCTTTCATCATCAAAAGCAGCTGCTATACTTCTTAATCGCTGGTTTTCTATTTGGTTGTTTACCACTACCAGGTCCCAATAGATAAAACTCTGGCCGATTAAGTCTTTAATCAGTTTTTCCAATAAGTCTTCAGAATTATAATTAATGCTTACTATGCCTACTTTTTTCATTTGCAATCAAAATCTCCAATATGTCTTCGGTTTCTTTTATTTGGGAACCAATATCGAACTTCTCTTTAACTATTCTGTAAGCGTTTTCTTTTATTGGCTGTAGACTATTAAGGTTATTATATACATAATTTATTTTATCTCCTAAAAAGCTGGCATCCGGGGGAACTAAAAAACCGTTTATTCCGTCTTCAATCATCTCTGGTATCCCCCCCACACCGGTAGCTATTACAATTTTTCCATAACTAAGGGCTTCCAATATTACCCGGGGGAAAGCATCTTCAATGGTAGGGCAATGCACCAACAGGTCAGCGTAATAAAGGAAGCTGTTTACATCTTCCCTGAAACCCAAAAAGTATACCTTCTCTGCTATCCCCAGATCCTTAGCCAGCCTAATTAAATACCGCCGGTAGCTTTGCTCCTGGCTGCTATATACATCTCCTAGAAAAAACACCTTTATATCTAGGCCGCTCAATTTCGGATTACCTATAGACTGCAGCAGCAGGTGTTGCCCTTTTAGCTGGCTGAGGTTACCAATATTTAATATATTAAAACCATGGGTATAATATTTATCCCTTATAGCATTGTCGATAGGGGCTGAAATAAAATTATCCACATCCAGGGCATCATAGATTACGCTTACTTTTTGTTTATGTTTAGAAAAAAATGTAAATTCATCTGCTGCCCGTTTAGATACTGCAATTATTTTTTGGGCCAGGCAATCACCTATTTTAGCTCTTATCATTTTTTTCCATTTTCTGTCCAAGATGTTTTTAATATATATAATAGTGCTGATTTTAAATATCTTGGAAGCTAAAACTACATAGAATGAATCCTGGAAAGAATTACAAATTATTATGCTTATTTTTTCTTTTTTACATAGCCTGGCCAGCTTTACATTATTTTTAAATATGTTTATTCCAAACCAAACCATCAAAAATGGGTTCTTGGTAACCCTTATAAAAGACATGTTGATAATAACTGTTTTAAGGCCATACTGTTTTAACTTTTTAAAAAATAATCCCTTATCATCCGGCAATACAAATAGCGGGCAATATTTTTTATCCAGCTTCTTGGCTAATGCCAAAACGGTATTTTCCGCTCCGGTCAGCTTGGAAGTTCTGGAAACAAACAGTATATTAGCCAGCTTATTCATAAGCTATTCCCTTGATTTTTTTTATAATAGATATAAAAAAATTAGGCATGTAGCTTAACCACAGGTAATAGATAAGTTTTTTACTGAATTCTTTTTTTATCAGGTCTTGGACTATTTTTCTGGACTCAATTTTTTTACCGCTAAATAAAAGGTAATGAGCTTTCTGCCGGGCAAAAAAGTTTAAATCTTCCTGCTTACCTTCATCGGTCTCCAATTGGTCAATACTAAATTTATCATAACTGTCTCTGCCTTTTTCTATCCGCTCCACGTAAAAAGCTTTAGCTGCCTGGGCATAACCTTCTTGTTCTTGTCTTTTACCAAAGGTGATAGAACTATCTACATATCTTTCTTCTACCAGAACTTGCTTTAAATTATCCATCTTTTTTTGCTGGGACAGCAAATTAAGGTAAAAATCATAATCCTGGGCATATTTAAATTTCTCCCTGTACCTGATTTTATCCTGGTTTTTAAAAAAAATGGTAGAGTGAAAAAATAAATTGTATTGGGGCAGCTTCTTTTTTATATTCTCCCAGCCGGAGACAGCAATTTTTTTACATATTTCCATGCCTTTTTCATCTACCAGCTTTACTGATGACCCCAGTAAAAATAAGTCTGGATTTTTCTCTAAGTAATTGTATTGCACTTCAAGCCTGTGGCTATAGGATATATTGCCTGCATCCTGCCGGGCAATATACTTGCCTCTGCTGCCATCAATACCTTTATTAAGGGAGGGAGTTAAACCAATATTGGACTGGTTTTGCATTAGTTTTATTCTTGGATCATCAAAACTATTTACGATAGTTTCTAGGTCATAGCTGCAGCCGTCATCAATTATTATCAGCTCCCATTCTTTAAAGCTTTGGTTTACTATGCTGGCAATGCTGGCTCCAATATATTCCTCGTAGCCATATACACTCATAATGACACTGATTTTAACCATAATTACTTTAGGTTATATTTTTTATTGCTTCTAAAAAACCATACCAGTAAAATTACTGAAGATAAAAACTCTGCCAGTATCAAGGCGATTATTATCCCCTGTATTTCGTAAAGCGGAATAAATATAGCTAACAAAGCCAATTTTAAGATATCTATACTGGTATAAAGCTTAAATACCCTTTTGCCGCTGCCCTGGTAGCTGACCATATATTTGATGGTAAGGTTAACCGGCATAAACAGCAGGGGCAAAAGCATCAATTTGCCGTATAACATTATCTGGGGGTCGCTAACCTTATAGAAAAAGCTGAGCAGGAAAGGAGTAATAAACCAGAAAATTGCTATTATGGCCAACCCGAACAGAAATATGAGAATTAATGCTTTTTTAATTATTCGCCTGTTTTCCTGTTCACTGTAAGCAGCCAGTTTAACGGCAGGCACATTAATCAGGTTTTTTAAGCCATTTTTAATGAAGTTGGGAAATACTGCCACAATACTATATATTCCCACCATAGTTACGTTTGATACCGCGTCTAGTATTAATCTCTCAATATTCTTAGCAATAACTGACACCGCACTGGCTCCGGTTAAGCCAACCCCGTGCTTTATATATTCCTTATCCTTTACCGGATCCCTTTCCCTGTCTTTTACTTTCCGGTAAGTCACTAGAAAGAATATGGTATTTCCAAGGGTAACTACCGCCAAATAAGCTAATATAGTAAGCATATAATCACGGGCAAAATAAAGCACAGTGGCACAAGCTCCAAACCGGACTAAAGCAACTACTGTATTGCGGAGAAATATCAGCCTGAACTCTTTTTCTCCATACAGAAACGACT
>JAQVJB010000045.1 GCA_028695395.1 Actinomycetota bacterium
TTTATTTTCCCGACTTTTTCTTTGCTTAAATTATATTATATTTCTTAAAAACCGTATTTTCGTAATAAAAAAAGCAATTATAAAGCAAATAATTACTCCCGATAATCCTACAATGAGAAATTTTACTTGTGGATGAAAAAGCATATTCCTTAATGAATAAGATAGCAGCACTATAATTACTGAGTGTATTATAAATACAGTATAGGCACTCTTTGATGCAATCTTAAATAATTTATTCTGAAAATTAAGCCTTTTCCTGAAGAAGTATATGATACTAATAGGCATGCTTATGCTTAAAACAGCTTCCCAAAAAGAATATGCAAATGCCTGCCATCTTAATCCTCCAAGAAATATTTCTATATCGGGCGGAGAGGTCCAGTTAGAAATAATAAACAAAGGCCATATTATTATTGCAACCATGCTTACGCCAAACCATAACTTCGCTTTTGCTGCAGTTATTGCCTCGAACCATTTATTATTAGAT
This sequence comes from Actinomycetota bacterium, assembly GCA_028695395.1. Taxonomy (GTDB): domain Bacteria; phylum Actinomycetota; class Humimicrobiia; order Humimicrobiales; family Humimicrobiaceae; genus Humimicrobium. The sequence goes on from JAQVJB010000045.1 coordinate 485, forward strand.
GCAATAATTCCCAATGCAAAAAGAAAAATGTATTGGGGTGCCAGGCCGAAATTAAGATGTACGATATTGCTGCTGACAGGAAATTTTAATCTTAAGAAAAAAGTAGTGAGGCCAAGAATAATAATAGAAATAAAAATATTTTTGTTCGATGGAAACTTTAGAATTAATTCTTTTCTATTGTTTTTTATACTTGTAGCTATTATGTCAACAATAGCATAAAGGATGCTAAAAAATAACAAAACCTGCAGAAACCATAAAGGACCGGCATCAACAACGCCTTTTTTTAAAATTTCTTCATAATAAAAAATAAAATAATTCGCTGACTTTCCCTTAATAATCAGATAATCCAAATATCGTATAGCCGGAGATATAAATATAATATAGAAAACAAGAGGTATGCCAAGCCTTTTAAGCCTGCTATTTATAAATTTTTTTGGCCCTTTTTCAGCTAATGAAAATGATATAAAAAAAGCTGATATCATAAAAAACAGGCCCATCAGAAAAGCCTGGATAAGGGATACGTAAAAAGCAAGAAAATAAGTAGATGCTAGTTCAGTTCTTTCATAATAATACCAGAATCCTATAGGACCGTAGGTAATCGCTGCGTGCGATAAAACAACAAGGATTACGAGGATTATTCTTAAATTATCAATATAAAAGAGTCTTTTTTTATTACTCTCCATCTTATTTTTCTTGATTTTTCTTTATAATGATATATATGACATAAATCATAAGAATTATAAAAGAGATTCCGAAATATATATAGAGAAGCAGTTCTCCGTAAATAGTGAAAAATGATTTATTTTTATTAAGATAAACGCTGCTGTAAAGAATTTCTTTCTTTCCTATATCTGTTTTTTTCAAAATTTTTCCAAAGGGGTCTATTACCGCTGATATTCCATTGTTTCCCGAATGAACCATGAAACTGTTATTTTCAATTGCCCTGACTTTGGAAAATACAACATGATGCCACGCAACAATGCTGTCTTTAAAACCTGCAGTATCTGTAAAAGTAAATAGTATATCAGCACCCATTTTTCTATATGACCTCGATATGAGCTGCAAAGTGGATTCAAAACAGATATTGGCTCCTATGCTCCCCTTATTTGGATATTCAAGCAGAACAAAATCTTTTGCAGGAGTAATATTTAACTTCGCCATATTTAAAAAACTCAAGAAACCAAGAACATCAGGATAAGGCATGTATTCGGCACACGGCAGAGGATGTATCTTGTCATATCTGCCAAGCAATTCAAGCTCAGGGTTATAAAGATGTACAGTATTGTAGTAATTATCTTTTTCATCCCATACTATCTGCCCCATAATGAAATAAAGCCCTTCCTCTTCTGCTGTTCTTTTTACCCATTTGTAAAATGAATTATTCCTTTCCTGTTCAAGAGAACCCCATACTACCGTTTCAGGAAACACAACAAGCTCCGTGCTGTCATTAAAATAACTGTTGTTAAGTCCTTTTTTTTCGGGTATTAATACATCTGTATCTGTTGCAAACTTGTCATCAAAGGATACATTGGGCTGGACTAATACGATTTCAAGTTCTTTTCCTTCATAATATCCTTCGTTTTTCCTGATATAAATAGCTCCCAGCAAAGCATTCAAGACAATGAAAGCTGTTACTATTAATGAAAAAATAAAAACCGCTTTTTTAAAAAAACTTTTTTGTAAATAAACCGATTTGGAAGATTCATTATGTGCTTTAAGAATAAATTTATCCGGTACTTTATTTTTAAAACCTGCAGAAAAACTATCTTTATAAGATGAAGCAATCGTATCGGGGCTGGAATTATTTTCGGAATATAAGGCATGGGCATCTGGACCCACAGCTGTAGAAGCCCGCCTAAAATCAATAAAATACATAATTATTTCAGCACAGCAAAGATTCAGAAGGACTATAAGGAGCGATATCCCCAAAACTCCGGTAAGTTTGCTTAGCTGCATGACAGGAAGGTATGAATGCTGAGAGTACCCAATCACTCCCCATGGGAATGCAAGAAATGTCCTGTGCCTTAAAAATTCTATTGCTATCCATGCCGAAGATGCAAGCAGAATCCTGGGACATGCCCATTTTATTTTTAAATATATTAACTTAAATACAAAACCGTAAAAAATGAAAACAATACTAAGAAGCCCAAGTATTGGAAACCAGTAGGCATAGCTGTACTGCGTAAACCAGTAAGTTATTCCCGCAAAAAATAATACACCTGAAAGAGCGCTTAAAAAAATTGATGAACGAAAATTTGATTTTGATAAAGCAATAAAATAAGGAATTAAGGCAAACCAAGCAAGAAAAGCGAAATTATCAGTAAAAGAAATAATTAAAAGACCTGAAGAAAGTAAAACTAAAAATAATCGTTTGTAAATCTTCATTTTGTCCTTTAAAAGTTTTAAATATTTTCCAGATATATCTTTTAATTATATCGAATGATTTAATTAATTTTATCATGACCTTTTTTATCTTATTTATATAGTTTACCAGAATTGATTAGCTGTTAAATCTTTGTGGTTAATCATTAATATATAAATCTTAAAAACAGCTTAGTGCTTTGTTTGTATCTGGATCTGGAATAATCGATTAAGGCAGTGAATAATTCACTTAACAACACATAGGCATGCAGAAGATTCTAATGGATATTTTTATGAATATTATTTTATAATGATAGTCATTAAAATTTATTTTCTGAAAAGATTTAAAAACCTCTGCCAGAAAGTCTCCTCCTCTTTTTCTTCAAGTGTTTTTGAAACCGGGATTGTTTCTTTTTTTATTTCATCAGTCTGCATAATAAACTGAACCTGTGAGCTTTTATTCTCTGCATCCATAAAAGAATTATAATCATCTGATAACTTTTTAAGCTCCGCTTCTAAAGCGATTCCCTCATTTATCTTATTTATGTTTTCAATTACCTGCCTTCTTATTTCATCTATTCCTTCATCTTTTATTTTCTGCATACCTTCTTTTATTTCTAAGTTGCCATTGATAATTTTGCCAATATCTTCAGGCAGCGGACTTATCTCACTGTATAGCTGGTTTGTTCCGTTAAAAAGTTCACTTACTGCTCCTGCATACCCCTTCCATGCTGAAAAAAGCTGGCTTTGTCCGCTGGCAAGAATGTCAAAACTTTGAATCATCAATATTATATTTGATGAAAACTGCTCCATTCCCCCTTTATATTCATTTACGCCTGATTTAAGCGAATTTATTCCTCCTGACAAATCCCTCATTCCGCCACTCATTTGCTGCATTCCACCCTGTATCGAGTTAATTGCTTCCATTTCCCCGCTTGCTATGGCTAAAAGCTGCTGATACGTAGGATTTGCAGGGTCTGAAGCAGCAAGCCCCTGAGCAATGCCAAGCAGATTTGTATGTACATCTTTTAGCTGACCAGTTGCATTTGTCAAAGAATCTAAACCCTGGGAAAGATTTGAAGCTCCTCCTGCAGATTGGTCGAGACCGCTTACTATGCTTTCGAGATTTGACGTTAGTTGCTGAGCAGCATTTATCATGTCGCCGCCTTTTTCATTGAATTCATTTAAGCCATTATTTATTTCCTCAAAACCTCTGTTTATATCATTATTGCTGCCGCTAAGGACATATAGGCCATGGTTTATTTCCGAAATCGCGCTGACCAGATCACTGCTTCCTTTTTTAAGCTCGCTTAAACCATTATGCAGCTTCCCGCTTCCTTCAATTATATCCTCAGAGCCGTCAGACATTTCAATCAATCCAGAGTCAAATTCCTGCAGATTTTCCTTGTTTTCATCAAAATCAGCAGCAATCGGTATTTCAGAAGGTATTGCAATGATACTTATCGGCTCAAGCCTGATATCTTCGCCATACATATCGACAGTAAAATCTGATTCAGGAAAAGGAAAATCCGCAAAAGAAATATTCATTATCTTGCCGCTTAGAACTTTTGTCGCACCTTCTGCCCTTATATCTGAAAACCTTGTTACATCTGCTTTAATGCTTAGCTGTACCATTAAAGGAGTATAGCGCTCTTCGCCTATTGCCTTTTTGTTTCCATAGTAATCGCTGTAAGCTACATTTTCCTTTTGCTTTAATTTATTCTTTATATTGATTTCGATTTTAAGGTTTCCTGATTTACCGGCTATATCTTTTCCTGCTATCTCTCTGCCGTCAAGGAAATACCTTATTTTTATATTTAAAGGTATTTCTTTTTCAGTAGCTCCCTGGTAAAAAAGATTTCCAGACTCAAAAGCATTTGCACCCCATATTATTTTATTTTCATCGGCAATAGGTTCATACCCGTTAATCATGCTTTTTAATTCCGAATATTCTCCATAATCAATATAATCGGCTTCTTCATTATCCGATAATCCTGAAACGCTTAGCCAGTTTACGGTTATCACTTTCCTCACAGTCCCGTCAGTATTTAAATTTACGTAAACTGTTTCATTTTTTGCTTCCGGAAATTTAGTAAATCCGGCAGTAAATAAAAATACTAAAGGTATTAAAAAGATGATAATAATTTTAAATAAGACATTCTTTTTAAATTTATTGTTTTTCATTTTTTACTCCTATAAATTTATTTCTTCTTGCCGCTTTTGTTTCTTTTCCAGCCGGCTGTAGTCCATCCAATAAACCTGTCAAAGATCAAAAACAAAACCGGAAGCCCGATAAGGCTTATAACCATACTTACAATTGCACCTCTTCCAATAATCAGCGTAAATTCTTTTGTTGTTTTAATGCTTGAAAAAAGTGATATTACCAGAGTTGCAATAAACAGTATGAATGCACTTGAAAATATTGATTTTCCACTGTCTTTTATTGCCTGCATTGCAGCTTCATCATTCCTTGAAAATATTTGTCTGTTTTCCCTGTATCTTGAAGTAAATAAAATAGCATAATCTATAGTTGCCCCAAGCTGAATAGCTCCTATAAATATCGGCGTCATGAAGGAAAGAGAAGTTCCTGAAAAATAAGGGATAGCCATATTAAACCATATGCCTGACTGGATTATCAGAATAAGCAAAGCCGGAATTGAGAAAGACTTAAAGCTGATTCCTATTATTAATGCTACAAGTCCTATTGATAATAAAGAGACATTTCTGTAATCTTTTGTGGAAATAATCCTTATATCATCATTTAAAACAGTTTCCCCTGTCAGATAATGTTCATTGTAATACTTTGATGCGATATCATTTATCTTCCGGATAAGCTCCCCTGTTTTAGGGTCATCAATATCTGTTCCAAGCTGTACTATTATATTTGAATATTTTCCGCTCTGGAATTTATTAATAATATCTTCCGGTATAAAAGAATCAGGTATAGCGCTGTCTGCCCCATCAGAAAGTCCTGATATTTTAATTATCCCTTCAATTTCCCTAATTTCTTTAATAAGCCTGCTTTCTTTTACTCTGTCATTGCTTTCAACTATAAGATAAGCAATATTTCCTGTATCAAACTTATCCTTAATTCTATTATTATCTATTACTGATCTTGCATTTTCCGGGAGCTGTTTTTCAGAAGAATAATAATATTTAATATTAGACTGAGCCATATATGAAGGAACTATAATTATTATAAGCAATACAAGAAAAATCCATTTATACCTTAAAATCCATTTGGATATCAGGTCAAAACCAGGCAAAAAAACCCTGTGCCTGGTTTTTTCTATTGCTTTATCAAATACGACCACGAGGGAAGGCAGCAAGAATATTGTTGTAACCAGGCTTAAGACTACTCCCTTTGCAAGGACAAAACCCAAATCCCTGCCGATACCTATTTTCATAATCAAAAGAGCTGAAAAACCTGCAATTGTCGTAAGAGAGCTTCCGCTTATTGAAGATATTGCCTTTTTTATTGAACTTATCATTGCGCTTTCTTTGGAAGTATTAAATCCTTTTTCTTCATGGTAGCGGTGGATAAGAAATATTGAATAATCCATTGATACAGCAAGCTGCATTATGGCTGCAACAGAATTCGTAATATAAGAGATTTCTCCGAGAAAATAATTTGTACCCATATTGAGCAGAATGGCAACACCTATTGACGCTAACAGTAGCAGCGGTTCAATTATGGAAGTAGTCGCAAGAGATAGTACAAGAAGTATGGCTGCAAGAGCAATGGCCATATATATTATCATTTCTTTATTGACTATGCCCTGAAACTCATGCAGCATTGCAGGCTGACCGCCAAGATAATAATCTTCACCTTCAATAAGCTTTTTTATTCCGTCAATTGATTCAAGATTATTGTTTCCATTTGTATTTTCGTTCAGATGCACTTGTAATATCGTAGAATTTCCTGATATGAAATTTTCTTTTATTTCATCAGATATAAAGTCCAGGGGGATTTTGGTGTCTGCGTAATCATCAAGCCAGTCAACAGAGCTGACTCCTTTTATATTAAGGATTTTTTCTTTGATTTCCAATACTTCCCAAATCTCTTTTCCATGGACTGCAAGATAAACAGTCTCTGAAAGTCCGAAATTATCATTTAAAATTACCTGTCCTTTTTTTGAATCAAGATTGTCGGGAAGATAAGAGAGCAGATCGTAATTAATCTTTGTATTAAACATTCCTATCACTGAAGGAACAAGCAAAATCAAAAATATTATTATAATGACTATCCTTTTTCTAACTACAAATCTGCCTAGTTTTTCCATAGCTTTGAAATCATTTATTTAAACCTATGTTTAATACAATATTTTTAAATAATCGTTTAAAACATATGTATGATATCAGGGCAGTATTAAGGTGTCAATATGGTGTAGATTATTTCTTAAAAAGGAAAAATGTCTAAGTATTTTTATGAATATTTATGAGAATATTCGAATATTGATTTGTGTATTTATAATAATATTTGACAATTTATAAGATTATTTTAGTATCTGTAATAATATTTAAGTATTTGTTGGAATATTTAAAGATTAATATTTGAGAATATAAAGATTGATATGCTTTTTATTTTAAAATGCTCTCCACTACGGAAGAAGCATACTTGTCTATTACTGTGAAGTCATTAAAATTCTGCCCCATATCTTTCCCCAGACCTTTACTCATAATTATAGGAAAACTTATGTCGGAGATTAATTGTGTGACTTTGCATGCAAGGTAATTTTTATCATTATTATTTGTCAGCTTTGAAATTATTTTTTTCAAAAATACACTGTTCTCATCAATAAGTTTTTCTATAAAAACGCCGGAGCTTCCTTTATTTAATATCTTATTTGCAATAATCCATATTATTCCGGTATTCTTTGAAAGCAGCTCCATCATAGCTTTTGCCCACTCTATCAGTGTAATTTTTGTATATGAATCTTCTCCTTTTAAAATACTGCTGATTTCATGGACTTTTTCTGCAAAATATACTTCGACTTCATTTAAAAGGTTATTTGTGGATCTGAAATAATAATTAACTGCTGAAAGATTCACATTTGCAACTTTGGAAATCTCTCTTACTGTAAATTTCACAGCGCCCTTCTGCCCGATGATTTTAAGGACTGCTTTAATTATTCTTTCTCTGGTTTCAGATTTTTCTTTTTGTATCATATGTATTTATTGAATCAAATTATAAAAAAACTTACCATACGAATGCTGCCAGCGGTAAAATTAATAAATTATTCTTTTTTAATACCTTTGATATTAAGTTTTATTATAACAATAAATACAATTTATAATAAACAAAAGAATTTTTTAGAATTTTATAAATGTGAGCTATCTAAGCTTGTTGTTTGTATTTAACACTTATTAAAGTAAAATACTAATAAAATATTTATTAACCTACCAGAGATTTTAAGTCACTGACAGTAAGTAATTTTTAACTAGGTTTTCACATTTATTATAAAAAGCTGCGGGCATAACATTAAGCAGTGCAATAAATCATATTATTAGTGTATAATTTCATAGAATTTATTTTTCAATAATGTTTATTTTATTTTTAAGGAGAAATAATGAATTCTGATTATGCAATCAATGCGGGAATTATACTTCTTATCTTTTTTGTCTGGATATTTGCTTTGGCAGTAATAGCATTCTATATAATAAGCATGTGGAAAATTTTTGTTAAGGCGGGAAAACCAGGCTGGGCTGCACTTATACCTGTTTACAGTACCCTTATTGAACTTGAAATACTGGGAAGACCGTGGTGGTTTGTACTGCTTATGATTTTTGTCCCTATAGCAAATCTTGTCATATCAATAATAATAATGCTTGATTTCGCAAGAGTATTCGGTAAAAGTGTTGCTTTTGCTTTAGGCCTTATCTTTCTTTCAGCAGTATTTATTCCGATACTTGCATTCAGTGATGACAAATACCTGGGACCGGACGCGGCACAGATATAACTGGCTTTTTTAAAATCAGGATTAATTTGCTTTTTTAAAAATAACAATCAATAAGGTATAATTAACCATATTAATAATACCTTTATATTCGAATAAAAAATAAATTTGAAATGAATCTGAATTTTTCAAATCTGGGAAAGATCATTATCTTTATAGGCATAGGCATTGCAATACTCGGAGCTATAATTTTTTTAATTTCAAAAATTCCTTTTGCTGGCAGACTTCCGGGAGATATAAGCATAAAAAGAGAAAACTTCAGTTTCTATTTTCCCGTATCGACTTCAATACTAATCAGTATCATTCTGACCATTGTTATAAATGTGATTCTTTTTATTATTTTCAGAATCAGAAAATAGCTATTATGTAAGTAATGCCAGTAGCACCCCTGCTGCTACAGCAGAACCGATAACACCGGCAACATTTGGTCCCATCGCATGCATCAGAAGAAAGTTGCTTGGACTTTCCTGAAGTCCGAATTTATTAACTGTTCTTGCAGCCATAGGAACAGCAGAAACTCCGGCAGCACCAATCAGGGGATTGATTTTATCTTTTGATAATTTATTCATTAGCTTTGCAAGCACAATACCTGAAGCAGTCCCGATTGCAAAAGCAAATAATCCGAGTAGTATAATCCCAAGTGTTTCAACTTTTAAGAACTTGTCAGCCTGAAGCTTTGAACCGACTGATAAGCCAAGCAATATGGTGACAATGTTCATAAGTTCGTTCTGGGCAGTTTTTGAAAGCCTGTCAGCCATACCACATTCTTTTAAAAGATTGCCGAACATAAGCATCCCTATAAGAGGTGTCGCATCCGGCAAAAATATTATGCACAAAACAAACATCAATATCGGAAATATTATCTTCTCCCTTTTTGAAACATATCTTAGCTGCTTCATCTCTATTTTTCTCTCAGTCTTGTTTGTAAGAGCTTTCATTATGGGAGGCTGGATTATGGGAACAAGAGCCATATAGGAATATGCTGCAACAGCAATCGCTCCAAGAAGCTGAGGAGATAATTTTGATGCAAGAAAAATCGCTGTCGGCCCGTCTGCTCCCCCTATTATCCCGATGGAAGCGGCATCGTTTAAGCTGAACTCAAAACCAAGATATTTTGTAAGCAGCAATGCTCCAAAAAAAGTTGAAAATATGCCGAATTGTGCTGCTGCCCCTAACAGTGCTGTTTTAGGGTTTGCTATCAAAGGACCGAAATCAGTCATTGCCCCTATCCCGAGAAAAATCAAAAGAGGGAAAATGGATGTCTGTACTCCAAAATCATAAATCATTCCAAGAAAACCGGTAGTAGCGATTTCAGCAACAGGTATATTTGCAAGAATTCCTCCAAAACCTATAGGTATAAGCAAAAGAGGTTCAAAACCTTTTCTTATGCCGAGCCATATCAGAAGAAGTCCGACTACTATCATTGCCGCCTGTCCGATAGAAAAATTGGCAAGCCCTGTTGACTTCCATATTGTATATAAAGAATCTAGAACATTCACTGATATTCCTTTTATATGATATTTACATATTCATTTTTTAATATTCGATTGAATATATTAACTTACATGATATTTGCGTACTCTTTACCTAAAGTTACGCTACCCCATCTATCTGATATGAATCAAATCCTGGCCCACGTCTACTTTCTGCCCCAAAGCTACCGGGATTGAAGAAATCGTCCCATCTATTGCTGATTTTATTTCAGTTTCCATTTTCATGGACTCCAGTATCATAACTACGTCTCCTTCAGAAATAACATCGCCGACTTTCACCAGTATGTTGAAGACCGAGCCGGGTATGGGGGCTTTTATTATAACAGCATCAGCTGTATCCAGTTTTTCTGTATCCGGAATATGCTGAGACTGTTCAATACCTTTTTTCACAGAAAAATTAAATTTTTTTCCATTGACAATCGCAGTATCACCGTCAAATGTAACAGAGTATTTTTTATTGTTAATATTTACGGTATAAGCATCTATCTCCGACTCGACAGGTTCTTTTTCCTTTTTGCGGACCATCACTTTGCCTTCTCCTTTAAGGAATGCTATACCTTTTTCCTTACACGTTCCTGCAATAAAAATATTCTCATCTGTAATTTCCAAGCCATTTTCCGAAAGCATTTTTTTGGAAGCCTCAACTCCCTTTTCAGGGTCTCTTTCATCAATATCAAGAGGACTTTCAGTTGTTTTGTACAGGCCCAGCTGCTTTGATGCTATTTCTACAATTTCCGGGTCCGGCGCAACAGGGGTCTTACCAAGATAACCAAGGATCATTTTTCCATATCCTTCAGCTATTTTTTTCCAGTTGCCAAACATAACATTATTAAAAGCCTGCTGGAAATAAAACTGGGAAACCGGCGTGACGCTTGTACCGAATCCACCCTTTTTTACTACCTCGCCCATTGCTGCAATGATATCTGTGAATTTATCCATTATATTATTGTCTCTCATCATCTGGGTGTTTGCAGTAAGTGCTCCTCCGGGCATAGGAGAGAAAGGAATAAGAGGCTCTACTTTCTGAGCTTCCGGAGGGAAGAAATAGTCTTTCATGCACTCTTTGAAAACCATCTCAGCTTTCAATATTTTATCTATATTTATGCCAAGGTCATATTCTGTTCCCTTTAAGGCGTGCCACATGGTAACTATATCAGCATGGGAAGTTCCGCCTGATACCGGCGCCATCGTAAGGTCTATCCCATCTGCTCCGGCATCAAGAGCAGCTTTATGGCAGATAACGCTGCAGCCAGCTGTTTCATGGGTGTGAAATCTTATATGCGTACCGGCAGGAAGCATTTTTCTGGCCACTTTTATAGTTTTATAAACCGTTGAAGGAGTTGATGTGCCTGAAGCATCTTTAAAGCAAACAGAATGAAAAGGTATTCCTGCATCCAGAATATTTCTCAAAACATTTGCATAGAATTTGGGATCATGCGCTCCCCTGCTTCCGGGTGGAAGGGCCATCATCGTAATAGCTATTTCATGCTCAAGACCGGCATCAAGTATGCATTGCCCGCTATAGATCAGATTATTCACGTCATTTAAAGCATCGAAATTCCTGATTTTTGTCATGCCATGTTTTTTAAAGAGCTGCGCATGCAGTTTTATCATATCCCTGGGCTGTGAATCCAGGCCTACTACATTGACTCCCCTTGCAAGTGTCTGAAGACTTGCATCGGGACCGGCAGCTTTCCTGAATGCTTCCATCGTCTCAAAAGCATTTTCATTGCAATAAAAGAATAGGGATTGAAACATAGCTCCCCCGCCAGCTTCAAAACTGGTAATCCCGGCTTCTTTTGCCGCTTCAATCGCTGGAAGATAATCTTTTCTTAAAACTCTGGCGCCAAATACAGACTGAAAACCGTCTCTAAATGAAAGGTCCACAACTTTTATTATTTTTTTTGCCACTTTTAAACCCCGCTAATTTATTTTAGCTTAAATTTTTTAATAGCTGCCATGGCAACTGCCACTTCTTCAGGCGTTGCTTCACGGCTGCCCCCTATTTCCGTAGAAGAACTTTGATTTTCTATCGGTAGATATTTAATAAAATATTTAGATGCATACATTATGGCTACAAGTATTGCCAGGAACAAAAAAACTGTCCCTATGCCTATGATCATAATGATAAATCCCTCTGTCAGCATAATATATCCCCTATATTTATAATCTCTTCCTTATCATTACAATTTAAAACAAGCTGGCCTTTATTGTCTATATCTTTTGCTATCCCGCAATATTCTTTATCAGAAACAACTACCCGCACTTTTTTGCCCAGAACCATGCTGAGCATCTTATATTCTTCTTCGATTAAAGAAAATCCCTGCTCTAAAAACTTATTATATTCTAAAAAAAATTCATTTAGAAAAAAATCCAGAAATTCGTCCTTATTTATTTTCACACCTGTCAAAATGTTGAGTGAAGTCGCAGGCTGATTTATTTTTTTTATTGTTTTTTCATTCATGTTTAAATTTACACCTATACCTATTATAATACCCTGCACACAATCACCCTTTATTACCGCTTCTGTTAATATTCCCGCAATCTTTCTTCCGTCTGCCCTTAAATCATTTGGCCATTTTATTTCAGTATCTAAATTGTACTTTTTTTTAAAGACCCTGGATAATATGACTGCCGCATAATGTACAAGCGTGTTTATCCCGGATATATCGCTGGAATTTATTTGTGGTTTTAAAACAAGCGAAACAAGAAGATTATTTTTTTCTGAAAACCAGCTTCGTCCGTTTCTGCCTTTTCCTTTTGTCTGCACATCAGCGATTATTACAGTTTTATTTTGTATGTGTTCGATATTTTTAACTGCATAATCATTTGTGGATTCTATTTCAGAAAAATAAATCTTTTTAATCATATATCCGAATAAAAATTTTATTTGCCAGGCTATAAAATTATTTATAGAAATTTTTAGATAGCTCTAAGTCAAAGACCCTGATTTCAAGAATTCTAATAAATAATAGATTAGCGCATATAAACACTTCCCCCTCTTTTATTGTAATTGATTTTACAAAAATATATATAATTATCAACTTTTTTAATATATTTTGATCTGAGACATGCCCGGTTTCCTAAATAATTTATTAATTGAAGATAATGCTAATATCACAGACAAAAGCAGGAAAGAATCAAAATAAATATCGATTAGCTGATAAGACCCTATCTTTGCATTAGCTCTTGAAATCTAAATTTTAATATGTAAAATAACATGGGAATTAATATTAACAAAATAAAAAATTTTTTTATAAATATAAATAAATGATTACTTATAAAGA
>JAQVJB010000143.1 GCA_028695395.1 Actinomycetota bacterium
TGGCACCAATATTATAAATTCATTTTATTATAAGAATAATTATTTACACTATTTATATTTTAAATTAGACAATCATTAATAATGTAAGTATCCCAAATGGAGTATAAAGAATTGTAACTGCTAAATTTAAAACCCAGGCTATCCAGGCTTTTTTTTCTTTAAATACTATATATAAAATATTTATGGAGACTGTTCCCAGCAATCCGATAATTAGTACTATTATAAATGCCCAAAAATATTTTACCGGTTCCGGAACTCCGGGTTCGTTGGCAATCCTCCAGTAAAAAAGGAAAATAGAGAATGAGGCAAGCAATAAAAACCAGCAGACCGGAGACAATACAGTAAGCGTTATCCTCAGCTTTTTACCCATTTAAAAGATTTCTTATTAATTTATATTACAATAAAAGAGAATTTATGCAGCAAACAGTAAAATCTGGCTTTTTTAATAGCTTTATCCATTAAACGGATTAAAAAAACCATTATGAATAATTCAGATACAAAATATTTCTGCTTTCTGACCCAGATTATACGTCCCCATCAGCCCATATTTTTACTACATCATCAAGCAATGAAAGTGCTTCATCCCACGGCCTCTGAAAAGAATTCCTTCCTATGATTGAACCGAATCCTCCACCTTTTTTTATCTGGGAAATTTCTTCCAGGACATCCTGTCTTTCTTTTGCGGGACCGCCTGAGAAAATTATTATTCTTTTGCCATCAAAAGCAGACCTTACAACATTTTTGACTCTGTCAGCCAGGGTGCTGACATTTATATTGTACTTTTCGTATAATTTACTGGTATCTTCAAACTCGATATGCTCAGTCGGCGGTTTCACTTTTATGAAATCAGCTCCAAGCTGGGCAGCTATCTGTGCAGCATATGAAACTACATCAACTGCAGTTTCGCCTTCTTTTGAAAGACCGGAACCTCTGGGATATGACCATATAACAACAGCAAGACCGGCATCTTTTGCTTCTAAAGATAGCAACTGTATTTCCTCATACATCTCTTTATAATGAGCACTCCCGGGATATATGGTAAATCCAATAGCAGCGCACCCGAGATTCAGGGCATGCTGCACAACTGAAGTAACTGATGGAATAGGGTCAACTGTTTTGCTTAAAAGATCATTATTATTGATTTTTAATATAAGCGGTATCTGCCCTGCATATTCCCTTGCAATCATTTGTATGCTTCCCAAAGGGGCGGCATGTGCATTAAGTCCTGCTTCAATTGCCAGTTTTGCATGATATTCGGGGTCATAGCCAGGCGGATTTGCCGCAAAGCTTCTGTCCGGTCCATGCTCAAATCCCTGGTCAACAGGAAGGATAACCATTTTACCTGTTCCCGCAAGTCTGCCCTGCATGAGAATCCTGTATATATTTTTTAGAGTTCCTGGATTTTCATTTCCGTACCAGCCAAGTATTTCTTTTATTTTCTGATTCATTTAAATCACCTCAAATTAATTATACATTATAATAATTAAATTATAGATAATAGACTTTTCACCCTCTTTAGATTCTAGCAATAACCCTGCAAGGTAATCCGGTCATTGCTTCATAATTTACAGGATAAGTATTTGCTGTGAAATGACAAAATAAATTATTTTTAAGAACCTGCTTTAAGTTGCAAAGATTTTCTACTATAAAAACTCCTTTTTCTGCGCAGTATTCATCTATAGGCAAATGCTCCTTACCTCTTCTTACCCCTGCAAAATCCACACCTATTATAGATATTTTTCGAGCCAGCAGCTCTTCAATAATTTCCCTTGAAAGCTGTGGGTGTTCTGTGAAATATTCTTTACTTCCATAGCCTTCTGACTCAATAAAACCTGTATAAAAAGCAATAAACATATTTTTTTCTACCATGGATAGATCTATGTCGTCAGTTTCAATATCTCTATCCTCAACCCTGCTTACGTCAAATACGATTGCATTTCTTTCAGTATAATGCAGGGGAAATTCTTTGCCCATTACATCAAAATGGGTACCAAGATGACCGTCTAAGGCTTTTTTCTCATTTTTTTCTGCATCCTTAATAATTGAAGGAGTTATTTTTAAAGTAATATCTATAAGCATTATTTTTTCCTTTAATAAAGTCTGCCGCTATAATTTGAAATTTTTTGTTTTAATCTCATTATTTCTCTTAAAAACATCAAAAGCAAATTTAAAATAAGAGATATTATACTCCCCCTATTTTACCAGGATGGATACAGGGAGATGATCGGATGCCCTACTGTAGGTGACAAGACAGTCTGATATTTTTATATCAGGCGTAGACCATATATAATCTATCCTTCTATGCGGTTTGTAATGTATCCAGGTAAGCTCCTCCTGTTTTCCAAGTGCAAGCTGAGCATCTACTAATCCTGCATCTTCTATCATCTGTATTTCTTTATCTCCAGTTACAGCATTGAAATCTCCACAGATAATCGTTCTTTCTTCTTTCTCCCACTCATCCAGCAATGCTTCTACCTGAATCTGCCTTTTTTCACTATCTTCTTCTATATGATGGAGATGCGTGCTCATAATATTTATATTATCAATCCCGACACTAGCAAGATTTGCTTCAGCAAAAATGAAGCTTCTCCTGAGAGGAGCATTCTCCCTGGGAAGAAACCCGCTTTTAAGTAATGCTAAAGGATATTTGCTTAATATTGCATTTCCCCAAATTTGGTCCGATGCAGGCATAAAAATCCTGTATTGCATACCCAGTCTTTCTGCAAGCCATAAATAATTATCAGATGAGCCATTAATCAGCCATCCACGGGATACTTCATTCAGGCAAACTATATCTGCTCCATTTTGTTCAATTACTCTTGCTATGCTTTCAAGGTCCAGATACCCGTCTATATTAAATCCCTGATGAATATTGTAATGCATTATTCTTACCGAATCTTTTTGTATGCCTGTTTCCGGCTTATCTTCAGCAGAAATGGAAAGCACAAGAGGAAAAATAAAAAGCAAAAACATTATCAGTACTGAAGTATATTTATAATAATTAGCTCTTATTGCCTGCAGCTTTTCATAAATATTTATTTTTTGCCTTGAGCCGGCGCCATAATTTGATGCCTTTTTAAAAGCCGCTCCTAATGATACCGATACTATTGAAGCAATAACTATAATTAATGCA
>JAQVJB010000144.1 GCA_028695395.1 Actinomycetota bacterium
TTAAAGTCAGCAATCACTATCTTTCCACCAGATTTGGCCATTAATTCGGCTGTAGATGCGCCCATTCCCATTGCAGCACCAGTAATGATGACTACCTTTCCTTTAAGTTCAATCATTTCTAACAACCACCTTTCAAATAATAAAAATATTTATATAGATATAGTCTATTATTTAATGTTCTAGAGAAATAGTCTATTAAAAATACACATTTTACTGTGTCAGATTTAATATAAAGATTTTCAATTTATAAAATTCGAATATATAATACAATATTAAACAGCAAAACGATTTTATATAAAACAGACAAAAAAGCTCTTAGAGGAATAAATAAAGCAGAAAAATATACTTTTTTTCTTAAAAGAAATATTTATGAGAAAGTTTCTTGCCTTCTTTTTTATTTTCATATGCTTTTTCTTTATGATGACAGCCACTTGCTATGCTGAAGAAAACAGTATCATTTGGACAGAAGATGAAGCTGCTTTTATAGAAGAGCATCCTGTAATAAAGCTTGGTGTAGATCCAGAGTTTGTACCATTTGAATTTATTGATAAGGATGGCGAATATAAAGGTATTGCCACTGATTACTTGTCATTAATCAGTAAAAAAACCGGATTGAAATTTGAAGTTGCCGAAGGGCTGACCTGGCCTCAAGCTTATGACAAGGCTTTATCAGGAGATGTTGATGTTTTGCCAGCAATATCCAAGACAGAAGAAAGAGAACTCCATTTTCTTTTTTCAGAACCATATTACTATTTTAAAAGGGTAATTGTAACCATAGATAAAGAAACCAGGATTTCCGGGATTGAAGATCTTGAAGGTTTAACTGTAGCTGTTCAGAAAAATAGCTCTCATCATAGTTATCTGTTGTCTTATCCAAAGATAAATTTAAGTTTATACAGCTCTGTTGAAGATGCACTTACCGCAGTGGCAAATGGAACAGAAAGAGCTTTTATCGGCAATCTTGCTACAACAAATTATTTAATACGTTCGACTGCTCTGACAAACCTGAAATTCATTGCATTTGAAGCTGAAAAACAGCAAGCTATATATTTTGCTGTCCGTAAAGACTGGCCTGAGCTGGTTAGCATCATTAATAAAGCTCTGGACACTATTACAGTCGAAGAAAAAATAGCAATTAATAATAAGTGGATAGATTTGGAGACAGAAACCGACTACGGGCCTATTATCCGGACTATTTTAATTGTTGGAGCATTCATTGCTGCTGTACTGGGAATCTCGTTTTACTGGATTATCCGCTTGAGAAAAGAAATCAAGAAAAGGAAATTGATTCAAATTGATTTGGAAAAAGCAAAACGGGAAGCAGAAGAAGCAAATGAGTTCAAATCAAATTTTATGGCAAGGATGTCACATGAAATCCGGACTCCGCTAAATGCAATTACAGGAATGGCGTATCTTCTTAAAAAAACAGACAATCCTTCGACACAAAGCATGTATGTCGATAGGATTACCCAGGCATCTAATACTATGCTGAGTATTATTAATGATATTCTGGATTATTCCAAAATCGAAGCAGGGAAAGTAGAGCTTGAAATTACTTCTTTCAGCATGGACCAGGTTATTCAGGATGTGGTAAATATAGTCTCCTACAAAATTGAAGAACAGGAAATAGGATTTAAATTATCAAAAGACCCTCTTATCCCTAACTGGTTCTACGGTGACCCTAAGAGAATTGAACAGGTACTTCTTAATATTTTAAACAATGCTGCAAAGTTCACCAGCTCTGGTGAAGTTTCGCTTGATATAAGACTTGTAGCAAAAGAAAATGAAAAATATCACTTATCTTTTACGGTCCGTGATACAGGGATAGGTATGACTGAAGAACAGGTGAACAAACTTTTTACGCCTTTTACTCAGGCAGACAGCAGCATCACCCGCCGCTTCGGAGGTTCCGGCCTGGGACTGTCTATTGTTAAGAATCTGATAGATATGATGGGGGGCAAGATACAAGTTTTCAGCACTCCCGGAGAAGGGTCCACATTTATAATCCATCTATCATTAAGCGCTGATAAAGAAAAAGAAAAGGAGTATGCAAAAATGTTCTCAGGCAAACATCTAAAAGGTATCAGAACGCTCGTTTTGGAAAAAACAGGGTCAAATATAAATCTGATAGAGAATTATCTTAACACTTTCGGAATGCATTGCGAGCTTACTACCTCACCGTCAAGCGCATTAAGCATGCTTGAAGCTGCTGACGGTAAATTTGCAGATCCTTTTGATTTATTTATTGTGGATTATGATACTCCTTTGGAAGGCGGTTTTAAATTTATTGAGTCAATTCGCAATAACAACAGAATCGTTAAAATGCCAAAATTTATCATGCTATTGCCTATGATGAGAGAAGATCTGTTTGATAAAATTGATGAATATGGAATAGATATGGGCATTGGCAAACCAATTATTCCTTCTATACTTTTAAATGGGATTATGGACATTTTTAAACTTAAAGCTGTTTCAGCTACACAATCTTCTATAAAAAAGGAAAACAGGCCGATAATGCTAAATAAGGAGCACTGTGTTTTACTGGTAGAAGATAATAAGACAAATCAATTGATTGCAAAAACACTGCTTCAGCAATTAGGGACAGAGGTGATTTTAGCAAACGACGGTAAAGCTGCAGTAGAGCTTTATCATGAAAACAAGGAAAAAATAGATTTGATTTTAATGGACCTGCATATGCCTGTAATGAACGGCTATGATGCAGCTAAGGAAATAAGAAAGGTATCTGCCAATGTGCCGATAGTGGCAATGACGGCAGATGTAATTATGGGCGTTCGGGAAAAATGTGAGCAAAGCGGGATATATCACTATATAAGCAAGCCATTTGATCCCGATCGTTTTATCCAGACCGTTAAAGATATTATTGAAGAAAGCAAAGGCAGAGCCGATGAAGAGGATTTAAGTGTTTTGGATAAATCTGCAGGATTGAAAAATATTGGTGGAAATGAAGAGCTATACCTGCTGGTCTTAAATGAATTTTTCAATGAAAACAAAAATACTGTAAATGAGCTTTCAGAAGCTATCGGTGAAAAAAGATATGCAGATGCTGCACAGATAGTCCACAAGGTCAAGGGTAGTTCAGGAAGCATTGGTGCCAAAAAATTATATG
>JAQVJB010000046.1 GCA_028695395.1 Actinomycetota bacterium
ATCGTTTCTTATGTTTTTGTATTCATCATCTTTTATTTTTTTTTCAAGAGTGTTTGTAACACTGCCGGATGTATAATTTTTAGAATTAACATAAGAGTAAAGCTTTCTTGTCTTTTCCTTAAAATCAAAAGGAAGAAGTATTACAAGTATCCATTTGGGAGGCATCGGTTTTATTCTCTTAATATGTTCGCCTCTTCCACTGACGATGCATGTCCCTCCGTATATAAAATAAGGTACATCACTGCCGACCTTAAGCCCGATTTCTGCAAGTTCCCTATCGCCAAGCTTAAGATTCCATAATCTGTTCAAACCTCTTAGCGCAGCCGCTGCATCACTTGATCCTCCGCCGAGTCCTGCAGAAGACGGTATGCTTTTTTTCAACTCTATTACTGCTCCGCTTTTATAATTAGTATGATTTTTTAAAGTTTCTGCAGCTTTATATACCAGGTTCTTTACCAGATAATTATTCCTGTCAAATCCCGGAAGGCTGTCGGTTGCAGGAAGATTATGATATTCAGGTATTATCTGCAGCCACGGATTCTTATGGAAAGTAAGGTAGTCGCACAAGTCTATTGTCTGCATAAGAGAAAATATGTCATGGTATCCGTCATCACGTTTTCCTGAAATCTCAAGAGTCAGATTTATTTTTGCCGGAGCTATTTCACTTTTCAACATGTCTTAGATTAAAATTATGCTTTAATTGTTTGATATTCTGAGCACCTATGCAGAACATTGCTATCTTTAATCCTGCTTCTATTTCCCTGATAAAACTTATTGCTTCTTTGATTGAAATCTTTACCTGCTTTAAAACCGGCAGAGCTATCCCTGCAATATCAGCTCCCAGAGCTATCGCTTTTGCGACATCTATTCCAGTCCTGATGCCTCCGCTTGCAATAAGAAATATATCAGGGCATGATTCCCTAACCATTTTTATTGAATCTGCTGTGGGAATTCCCCAGCTTCCAAAAAACTGTGCTGCCTTTTTTAATGCGCTTAAAGAAAGCCGTGTTTTTTCAATCTCAATCCAGGATGTTCCCCCACTTCCTCCAGTATCAATCCCAAACACTCCGGCAAGCTTTAGTTTTAAAGCTGCTTCTGCAGAAATCCCGAAACCTACTTCTCTTACTAAAACAGGTTTTTCAATAGCTGAACATACTAGGCTTATTTTCGAAAGCAAATCCCTGAAATTATAGTTTCCTTCTACCTGAAGTGCTTCTTGTAGCGGGTTAAGGTGAAGGAACAAAGCATCTGCATCAATCATTTCAATAGCTTTTCTGCAGTGCTTTATATCATAGCCGTAATTCAGTTGTACTGCTCCAAGATTAGCAAAAAGAAGAATTTCAGGTGCAATATCCCTTACACTGAAAGTTTTTGACAGCTGTTTGTCTTCAATCGCTATTCTTTGAGAACCTGTTCCCATGCCTATTTTGCATTCCTTCGCAACCATTGCAAGGTCTTTATTGATTTTTGCTGCCTCATCAATCCCTCCTACCATTGGTGAAATCATTAGCGGAATTGAAAGCTTTTTGCCCAGCACGGTAATAGAAGTGTCTATTTCTTCCAGCGATATCTCAGGGAGAGCATTATGAATAAAATAATATTTCTCAAAACCAGTACTTTTCTCAATATAATCTATGTCATGGTTCAGGCTGATGCTGAGATGCTCTTCCTTTCTGGCTGAATGTATATTTTTATCACTATTATTTTTCATTTTTTTAGAAATCTCTTATAAGAAGAAAATCAGATATTTCATAATATGATTGTAAGTATTTTTCTGAAACCGGCAGGTCTTTTATCTCATTTACTGCCAGCTCATAATAATGCCTGCACTTTTGCTCGCAGAATTTCTTTGCCTGTGCATCTTCAAGGTACTTCAGTACTTCGAACATCTGCTTTTTGTTTATTTTCTTTGATTCATATATTTTAAGAAGGTTATTCTTTATTTTATCAGTAGCATTATTAAGCGTATAAACTATGGGAAAAGATTTTTTCTTCTTTAATATATCGCTTGCATGCGGCTTGCCTGTTTTATCCTGGCTTCCCCAGATGCCAAGTATATCGTCCCTTATCTGAAAAGCTATACCGAGAAAATTCCCGAATTTTTTAAACTTTTTCATATCAGATTCTTCAAGGTTAAGTATGGCGCCTATCAGGATAGCTCCTTCAATCAGTGAGGCTGTCTTTCTTTCTATCATTGTAATATATTCATCCAGGCTTACTTCTGATTTGCTTTCAAATTCAATGTCAAGATACTGCCCTTCAAGCATTTTCAGGCAGCTTTCATTTATTATCCTGAATACCTCGAGCTGTTTTTCACAGCTTATATCATAATTATCTAGTCTTGTTATGGCAAGATTTGCAAGCACTTTCATTGTCGTCCCGGCATTTATTGCCTGGGGTTTTCCCCATATATACCACAAAGTCGGCCTGTGTCTTCTTTGTTTATCATTATCCTGTATGTCATCATGGATAAGTGAAAAATTATGAATCAGCTCAATTGACCCTGCAAGCGGCATTACGCTTAAACGCTTTTCATTTTCTTCCTCTTTTAGGGTAGATATGTAAGCTAATATGCACAGAGTAGCTCTTAAAAATTTTCCTTTGCCGTAATCTCCCTTATTCCCTTTTTCGTCAATCCAGCCCATATGATATTTAAGCATATCGTATAAGGGCAGGTTTCCTGCAGAAATAATGGACTGCATTTCTTTATCTATATCACTTTTAAATCTGTTAAAAATCTCAGGAAGTTTCTGCAATCAATCCTCCGTTAAAAAAATTATAATTAATATTTACTTAACCGATTTCCCTATCCTGTCTTTGCCTCAAATCAAATAAAACAGAATCTTCCGGGATAGATACATCATCATATTTTATCGGTTCATCCTTTGAAATGTTCTTTTTGGCAATGCATCCTTCACTAAGCCCTATGGGAAGATAGTTGTTCTGCATCATGACTGAATGCAGTTCAATTAAGCCATAAGTTGCAAAACCGCCTATGCCGTCAAGCTTTTCTCCGGCAGCAATATCCTTTTTTGCAAAGGTCATAACTTCAGAAATCAGCCCGTTAAGCGGCTGTATGCTTGGTTCATTATAAAGAACTGCACTTGCTATGGATACAGGAGTCTCAATATTGGCAAGATGATACGGCCTGTATAATAGAAAGTATGGTCCGCTTCCGCTCTTCAGATATTCAAGATCCCTTCTTACAATTTCAGAATCAGTAGAATAAACAAGAAAAACTCCCGGGGCAAGATCGCCTATTACAAAATCCACGACTCCTGTTCTGTCAAGTATCCCTCCATCTTTTTTGGGAATAAGTATTTTTGTTAGCTCTTTTATATTTGCTTTAGGTCCATGCATGCCTCTGATATCCGGCACAAGTCCTGTAGCATTTGAAAGACATGCCATCTCAATCATAGATTTTGTCCCATCTATAAAAGATGTCATCATATATGGATTTGAACCTTTTTCATCTGCAAATTCTTTCAATGTTCCCGGATTGGCATACCTGTCAAGCGGATTGTTCTTCCCTTTGCCTGCAGCTATTACATCCAGATTTAGCAGATTTGCAAAATCAAACAGCTCTTTGGTAGCGGCGGGTTCGTCCCCGGCAGAAACAGTATAGACCACGCCGTTTTTTTCGGACATCCGCTTTAAAATAGGGCCTATAGTCACATCACCTTCAACATTAAGTGTTACTATATGCTTTTTATGCAATATGGACTGCAGCGCCAGCTTTGCGCCGACTTCAGGTTTGCCTGTTGCATCAATCACGACTTCCAGAGCTTTTATCAAAGGTACTACATCTGAATTATCTGTTATTATAATCTTTTGCAAAAAATCTGTACTGTTAACTTTTTTTTCTATTTCCTGCCAATCGGTTTGACCTGAGAGATTTATTATATAGGCCTTATCTTTATAGATGCTTTCATCAATATTTTCATAGAAATCAAACACTATGATATCTTCCGGTTCTTTTATTTTATACTCTAAAATAAAATCTATTGTCGATGAGATACATTTTGTTGCAATAGCGCTTATATTGATTCCGGTTATCTTATCGAGGGTAGCACAAAGTCCTTTACCCATTTGACCGACACCGATTATTCCCGTCCTTATTGAAGATCCACCAGAGGCTCTCTTTTCTAGCTTTTGTAAAAAATTCATTACTTTATCTCCATTGAATGTCAATTTAATTATAGTTTAATTCGGATAAATCTTCATTATATCTTAAAAAGAAAATATTAGTCAGATTAACATATTTACAGATTTTTTAGCAAAAAAATATCCATATTCAATGATTCTTAAAAGGTTTTATAAGTATGCGAATCATTGAATACGGATATAAAATAAAAAATTATTGAACTAGCCTGAAAGCTCTTTTATTTTTTTAATTATTGCATCAGCCATCTGGCTTGTCCCTACTGCGCTTGGATCATCTCTGTAAGGTTTTAAATCATAAGTAACATCCTTGCCCTCTTGTATGACTGCTGCAATAGCTTTTTCTAGCACATCTGCCGCCTTAGTTTCATTTATATGCCTGAGCATGAGTACTGCTGAAAGCATCAATGCAGTCGGATTTACTTTGTTTAAGCCTTTATATTTAGGGGCACTTCCGTGAGTAGCTTCAAAAAGAGCTATGTCGTCTCCGATATTGGCTCCGGGAGCAACACCAAGGCCGCCTACAAGACCTGCTGCCAGGTCGGATAATATGTCTCCATAAAGGTTAGGAAGCACAAGGACATCATATATTTCAGGTTTCTGCACAAGCTGCATACACATATTGTCCACTATTCTGTCTTCTGATTCTATTTCAGGGTACTCAAGAGCAATCCTTCTGAAAGTATCTAAGAACAATCCGTCAGTATATTTGATGATATTAGCTTTATGAACACCTGTTACTTTTTTCCTGTTATTCTTTTTTGCATATTCAAACGCATATCTTATGATTTTTTCTGAACCTGATATTGATATCGGTTTTATGCTTATTCCGCTGTCTTTTTTTATCTGTATATCTTTTTTTGCTTTTATAAAGTCTATCATTTCAAGAGTCTCAGGTTTATCAATTTCAAATTCGATGCCGGCATAAAGGTCTTCGGTGTTCTCTCTGACAATAATGAGGTCCAGGTTCTTATATCTGGATTTTACCCCCGGATAACTTTTACATGGGCGAAGACATGCATAAAGATTGAAAATCTTTCTCATTGCAACATTCACGCTTCGAAATCCCGTTCCTACGGGAGTAGTTATAGGGCCTTTTATCCCTACTTTGTTTTTTCTCAGAGAATCAAGCACTTTGTCAGGAAGCACAGTGCCTTCTTTTTCATAAACATCAGCACCCGCATTAACTACGTCCCATTCGACATCTATGCCTGTAGCTTCAACGACTCTTACGGTTGCTTCTGATATCTCTGGACCGGTTCCGTCACCCGGAATTAATGTAATTAAATGTTTCATAAATTAAACCCCTTATTCTTTGTTATATGTTCAACCAAACCGCCATCATTTAATAGCTTTATCATAACATCAGGCAGAGGACTAAATCTAAGTTCTGTCCCTTTTGTAATGTTTTTAATAATACCTTGTCCCAGGTTTATTTCCAGTTTGTCCTGTTCGTCTATCTTGTCTGTATCGCATATTAAAACCGGCAGTCCGATGTTTATGCTGTTCCTGAAAAATATCCTGGCAAAGGATTTTGCAAGTACAGCTCCCACTCCTGCCATTTTTATTATTGTAGGCGCATGCTCCCTTGACGAGCCAAGCCCGAAATTCCTACCGGCAACAACAAAATCACCATCACTGACTTTACCGGCAAATTCAGGGTCTGCATCTTCAAGGACATGTTTTGCAAGTTCGGGAAGATTGGACCTTAAATGGAAATATCTTCCCGGAGCTATAAGATCTGTTGAAATATCGTCTCCGAATTTAAAGCTTCTTCCTTTTAAAATGTCGCTTGTGATAACTTCTTTTTTATCCATCTCTCTCTTCTCTGAATCTAATATTAAATAAAATTTATTTCATCCAAGGCATTGCTTATTATGCCTGCCTCTTTAACATCGTCCTCTTACAATATCTCTCTGACATCGGCAATATAGCCTTTAACTGCGCTGTATGCTGCAGTAGCAGGAGAACTTAGGTATATAAATGATTCCGGATTACCCATCCTTCCTTTAAAATTTCTGTTTTGTGTAGAAAGGCATACCTCATTATCTGCAAGAGCTCCCTGGTGCACCCCCACGCAAGGACCGCACCCGGGTGATTCCACAACTGCACCGCTTTCGATAAGAGTTTTGATAATCCCTGATTCCAAGGCTTTTAGATATACTTGTTTGGATGCCGGCACTACAAGAAGCCTTACACCCTTTGCAACTTTTTTACCTTTCAGGATATCAGCTGCAACTTTTAAATCTGAAAACCTGCCATTTGTACAGGTACCTATCAGGACCTGATTGACTTTTACTTTGTCCATTTTGCTTACCGGACTTACATTATCAACAGTGTGCGGCTTGGAAATCATAGGTTCGAGGCTTGAGCAATCAATTTCTATAATTTCCTCATAGACTGCATCTTCATCTGCAGAAATCTCTTTATAGAAGCTCCCTTTGCCTATTGATTCCAGATATGCTTTTGTGACTTTGTCAGAATCAAATATCCCGGCTTTTGCTCCTGCTTCCACTGCCATATTTGAAATTGTAAACCTATCTTCAATGCTCATCATTTTGCTAAAGCTGCCTGAAAATTCAAGAGCCTTATAAGTCGCACCTTCTGCAGTTATTCTTCCAATAAGATTTATTATAAGGTCTTTGGCATAAACTCCTTTTGCCAAACTATTATTGAAATTGACTTTTATAGTCGGGGGTACCATCAGCCAGGTTTTTGCAAGAGCAAAACCTACAGCAATATCTGTTGAACCCATTCCTGTGGCAAATGCCCCCAATGCTCCTGAAGTGCATGTATGGGAATCAGCACCTATGACAATATCACCGGGAGATACGAATGATTCAACCAGTATCTGGTGGCACACGCCTTCACCGACTTCGCTTAAAACCATTCCGGCATTATTAGCGTATTCTCGAAGAACTGTATGGGAATTTGATAACTCTTTTCGCGGACTTGGAGAGGCATGGTCTATGAAGAATATTGATTTCTCCGGATTTTTTACCTTGTCAAATCCCATCTTCTTAAGCTGGCTTACTGCAAGAGGGCCTGTTCCGTCCTGTGCCATAACCACATCGACATCGACAACTGTGATATCATTCGGCTTTACATCCCTGCCGGCATGAGCACTTATTATTTTTTCTACTATTGTCTTTCCCAAGAAACCTCCTAAAAAATAAAATATTAAAATTCTGATAAATATCTTTTAACAAAACAATTAATTATGTATCAGTAAAATTAATTAATCAATATTACCTGAATACTCTTCAATTTCCTGTTTCTTCTTGCTTTCCCTGTAATCCCTGTAGATATACATAAGTTCTTTATCAAAGAGTGTTCTTTTTAAATCAACCGACATTGCACGCGTAAGAGCAAGTATTTCATTTGCTTCGATGTCTGTCAGGTCTATGCCGAATTCCCTGAACTTATGAAGTATAGTATGTGAGCCGGAATGCTTTCCTACAACAAGCTGTCGAGTAAGACCGACCTCTGCGGGTTCAAATACTTCATAATTTCTTGGATTTTTAAGGACACCATCCGCATGTATTCCTGATTCATGTGCAAAAACATTAGTCCCTACAATAGCTTTCCATACAGGTATAGCTCTTGAAGATGATTTTGCCACATATTCAGATATCTCCCTGAACCTAGATGTATTTATTCCAAGATCTATATTTTCAAGATATTTCAGCGCCATTACGATTTCTTCAAGAGCAGCATTTCCAGTTCCTTCAGCCAGGCCGTTTATTGAGGTCATTACGCTGGAAGCACCGCCTCTTATTGCGGCAATACCATTAGCAGTTGCCATCCCGAAGCTATTCTTTGTATGAACCTCTAAGGGGAAATCGATTGAGCTTAAGATAGTATTTATCCTAAGAAAAGTCTTGAATGGGTCAAAGGCACCGACGCTGTCGCATATCCTTACCCTTAAAGCTCCTTTAGATTTTGCAATATTGATAATCTGAAGTAATAATTCAAGATCTGCTCTTGTACCGTCTTCTGCGCTTATAATAAAATCTATATCATTCTTTTTAATTTCTTTTATTGTTTCTTTCAGCCTTGATATAAGAACATTTTTGCTCTTTTTATATTTTTCCCTAATATGGCCTTCAGAGGTAAATACTGTAATAACAATATTCTTAAGCCCGCATTCTTTCGCATAACTTATATTGGATGGTATAGCTTCAAGATAGCCAAATATTTTACTGCTTAAATTCAGGTTTAAGATTTCTTTTATGGTTTCTCTTTCCAGGGAAGAAATACTGGGAACTCCTATTTCAAGTTCCGGTATTCCTATCTCGTCAAGCATTTTTGCGATTCTTATTTTTTCATTTTTTGAAAAAACTACACCTGCAGTCTGCTCTCCGCTTCTTAGGGTAGAATCTATAATATTAATTTTTCTTTGATTTATTTCAGCCGCCATTTAAACTCCTTTTGGATTAAATTTTAAAATTACCTGCTTTTTTTATAAGATTCACAAGTTTCAATTATCTCATTATCAAAAAGAGATCTTTTTAAAGAAATCGACTTATTGATAAATATATTCAGCAGTTCAGGAAGCTCTTTTTCATTAAATTTATAGCCTAATGAATTTAATTTTGAATTTAAAGAAAAAAGCCCTGAATATTTTCCAATAATGATTTTATTTTCAAGACCGACATCTTCAGGATCAAAAAGTTCATAATTCCTGTGATCTGATGCATAAAGCTTTATTCTGTTTTCAGATTCAAAAACAAATATATTAGGCCCCACAATAGGCTTCCAGGCAGGAATCACCCTGTCTGACGCATTTGCAACATAATCCGATATTTCGCCGAATTTTCTGGTATTAAACCCCAGATCGATTCCCTCCAAAAATTTCATAGCCATTACAAACTCTTCAAAAGCAGCATTTCCTGCTCTCTCACCCAGGCCGTTAATAGTTGTATTTACGTATTTCGCGCCTGCTTTGATTCCGGCAATTGAATTTGCTATCGCCATTCCAAAATCATTATGCATGTGCATTTCTATATCTATTCCTACAATATCCCTTAAAGTTTTAATTCGCAGAAATGTTTCAAATGGATCCATTATCCCCAGAGTATCACAGTATCTAAGCCTGTCTGCTCCTGCATCTCTGGCATTTCTTGCAAACTGAAGAAGAAATTCCATATCCGTTCTTGATGCATCTTCAGCATTGACAGATACGTAAAGATTATATTTCTTGGCAAAATCAACAGCAGTCTTTACACCTTCAAGCACCCACTCTCTTGTTTTTCTTAATTTCTGCTCTATATGGATATCTGAAGAAGAAATAGATATTGCTACTGAATCTACTCCGCACTCATAACTTGCCTTTAAATCGGAAATCACTGCACGGTTCCAGGCAAGAAGGCTGCAGTTTAGCCCCATAGATGCGATTTTTTTGATTGATTCTTTTTCATCTCCCCCCATTGCAGGTATTCCCACTTCAATCTGATGAACTCCTATATCGTCAAGCATTTTTGCGATATGTATTTTCTCGTCATTTGCAAATACGACGCCTGCCGTCTGCTCACCATCCCTTAATGTGGTATCGTCTATCTTGATTGATTTAGCGTCTATTTTTTCACTAGCTTTCTGAGAAAACTCAGTTAGTATATTTATTCCTCTCATAATTACCTCTGGATAATCTCTTGATATTAAAGATTGAAATATTTATAAATTTAGTGGATTATATCATAATTTTTAAAAATTAATCCATTTTTCAATAAATTTTTATAAACTTTGGGAATTTTACATTATTTTTTTAAAATCAATAATATTTTAAGACAAAATTATAAAAATTGATATAAATATTATAAAAATTAATATTTGAGTAGGATTTTTGGGTAAATTATATATTTTTACTTTTTAAAAGAGGATTATTTAATTATTTTATATTATTATCCTTTAATTACACCTAAAGGCTTTAACTTTGCAACTTTTTTTGATAATCCAGCATTTTCGGCAATGTCAACTATGTCAGCAATATCTTTATATGCCTGCGGCGCTTCTTCCGCAAGGCCTGACATGCTATTTGCAAGAACTATGATTCCTTTCTCTCTAAAAAGTTCTTTTTTTAATTCGCTGCCGTTTATTTGTCTTTTGGCACTCGTTCTTGAAAGCAGTCTCCCTGCTCCGTGGCAGGAGGAACCCATGCTTTCAGTCATCGCCTTTTTCGTCCCAGTCATAATATACGAGTATCTTCCCATATCTCCCGGGATTATAACCGGCTGCCCTATTTTTTTATAATCAGCAGGGATTGACTCATGTCCAGGCCCGAATGATCTTGTTGCTCCTTTGCGATGCACGCACAAATTCATCTTTTTATTATCTACGATATGGTTTTCAACTTTTGCTACATTATGTGATATGTCATATATAAGCTCCATGCCCATTTTTTTATATGATTTTGAAAACATTTTTTCAAATTCCTGAATTATCCAGTAAGACAGGCATTCCCTGTTAGCCATAGCAAAATTTACGGCACATCCCATTGCCTTATAATATTTCATCCCTTCCGCTGAATTAAATGGCGCACATGCAAGCTGGCGGTCTTTCAGGTTGATATTATATTTTAATGAAGCATTTTGCATTATTTTAAGATAATCGCTGCAAACCTGATGCCCCAAGCCTCTTGAACCTGAATGTACCATTATGAGAACCTGGTTTTCAAAAATATCCATTATGCCTGCAGCCTCTTTATCGAATATTTCACACACTTTCTGTAATTCTATAAAATGATTTCCTGAACCAAGAGAGCCGAGCTGTTCCCTTCCTCTCTGCAGCGCTTCTTTGCTCACATGCGCCGGATCAGCTTCAAGAAAAGTACCGTTTTCTTCAATATGAGCAAGATTTTCTTCTAATCCACAATTATTGTTCACAGTCCACAAGGCACCTTTTAGTAAAACATCATGCATTTCACGGTCTGATAATCTTAATCTTCCTTTTGTCCCAACCCCTTTCGGGACATTCATGAATATATTTTCCATGAGCATCTGGATTTTATTTTTAATATCGCCATATTCGAAATCTGTCTTTATGACCCTTACGCCGCATGCAATATCAAAACCAACACCGCCGGGGGAAATAACGCCCTGTTGCAGATCGAAAGCAGCAACTCCCCCTATGGGAAAACCATAACCATAGTGAATATCCGGCATGGCATAAGAAGCTTTTACTATGCCCGGAAGGGATGCGACATTAATTACCTGATTTATGGTTTCTTCCTGCAATACGGCTTCTATCAGTTTATCATTGGAAAATATTATACCTGGTACGTTCATACCTTTTCCCTTATCCAAAACTATTTCGAACTTATAATCATTTATTTTTTTTATTTGTCCATCAATCATTTTTAAAAAACCTCCTAAACATCAAAAATTATATTTACTTCAAAAATTTCATTTTTAATGTCCTGGATTATATTAAGATTGTGATAAGTAGGTCCTTTTATATGAGTAAGTATTTCATGCTTTTTTAAATCAATTCGCTCGCCTGAAGCTTTTGCTTCCAGGGAATATTCAGGATTTATATCAGCCTCATTTTTGTCTGGAAAAAATGAAATTATTTTAAAATCAAAGAAAAGTATTTTTTTTGTCTCATGATAAAATAAAAGCTTTTCTAACCAGGAAACAAGCAGTTCTTCATAAGAAGCACCTTTAATTTTGATGATAAATATCTTATCAATATTATTTAAGCGGAATTTCTTATTTTTACCGATAAGGGAAAACATTCCTCTTGCAGAGTTTTCAAATAACTCTTCTATGTTCCTGCCATAAGCTCTTATTTTTACATCTGAAGTATAGTCAATTACTTCAAATTCTTTACTTAAAGTCATAATTCAATTCCTCGCAAGATGCTAATTCCCTTTCAAATATTATTTTTCAAACAATCATATTTATTTGGTTTTATTATTAATTATCAATAAAATATTTTTACAAACCAGCATTGTCCTATTATTATTATAGAAACAATATTATAATTTTAAAATTCAATTGAAGAATAATGCATTTGCTTCATATCATTTGGAGGATAAATGGAAAACTTGTCATCAATAAAGGATACATCTTTTAATAATGGGGAAAAAACAAATCTACAGATAAAGCTTGAAGATAAAAAATTTGCTGTAACCTGTGAAATAGGGCCTCCGAAAGGAGTCGATATTACTGAAATAAAGGAAACAGCCAAAATCCTTAAGGGCATCGTAGATGCTGTAAATGTAACAGATCTTCAAAGTTCAGTAATGAGATTAGGTTCACTTGTTACCTGCCATCTTCTCCTGGACTATGGAATAGAACCGATTTTCCAGATGACCTGCAGGGATAGAAACAGGCTTGCGCTTCAGTCAGACCTGTTAAGCGCTTATGTAATGGGGATAAAAAATGTTCTTGCTCTTACCGGAGACCACACTACTGTGGGAGACCATCCTCAGGCAAAACCTGTTTACGACCTTGACTCTGTAAGTCTGCTCTGGACTATGCAGAAGCTTGAAAGCGGCGTAGATCTTGCAGGAAAAGCATTGACAGGCAGTCCGGCTTTTTTTAAAGGTGCTGTTGTAAATCCCGGAGCTGATACAGATGTATCTCTGCAGCTACAATTTTTAAAGATGCAGAAAAAAATAAATGCAGGTGCACAGTTTTTCCAAACACAGGCTATCTTTGATTCTGCCACATTTGAAAATTTTATGGAAAGAGTTGATAAATTAGATATTAAAACTCCTGTTCTTGCCGGCATAATATTGCTTAAATCTGAGAAAATGGCGAGATATATGAATAAATTCGTACCCGGAATAAATGTACCTGACGATATTATAAAAAAGATGGAAAATTCTCAGGACAAAGTATCGGCAATGCTAGAAATTACCCAGGAATTAATTGAGAAAATAAAACCTTTTGCCCAGGGAGTCCACATACAAGCTCTTGGATGGGAAAAACATGTTCCTGTTTTATTGAAAAATTTAAATATTTAAAATAATAAAAAATAAATAACAGATTCAAATATCAAGCATCTGGATTAAGCAGGCAATTATTAAACAAATATTATAAATATAAGAAAAATAAAAAAATAATATTGTAAAATGTTTTATATTTGATAGAATAATAAAGATTCATTTCCCCTCCGAGCGGTTTTTCCCAAAACCGCTCTTTTTTTTGCCCAAAACCAGTTTATTATCAGTTAAAAATTTTTATCATAATCATCTTGTGATATTTTGTCACTGACAGGCAATTTAAAAACTAGTATTTTATTATTTAAAATATTAT
>JAQVJB010000047.1 GCA_028695395.1 Actinomycetota bacterium
CAAACCTTTAAAAGATATCTACCGCGATGTTGGCCGTTTTTTTTCAACAAGGTAATATCGTAAAATTTCCTGTATTATCGCAACTACAGGCACTGCAAGCAGTAATCCTATCCAGCCGAATACAGCTCCGCCGGCAATCAGTGAAAATATTATTATTCCGGGATGAAGGCCTATCTGGTATTTCATAATATTAGGAGATATAACATAATTATCTATCTGCTGGATTGCAACAAAGATAATTACAACAAGCAAAGCTTTAAGCGGCGAGACAATTAATGCAGTAAAGGCTGCTGGTATGGCTCCAATGATAGGTCCAAGAAATGGAATAAGATTGAACAATCCGGCCATAAATCCAAGCAGAACAGCAAAATCAATCCTTAATATTAGAAGCGCTATTGTACATAAAGCCCCCACAATGAATGAAATAATAAGCTGTCCTCTTATATATCTGCTGAAGACCCTGTTGACTTTAGTCAGTATGGTATCGACCTCAAGCCTTTTCCTGACAGGTATTATTTTTAAAAAAGCAGAACGTATAATTTCAGTGTCTTTTAATATGTAAAAACCAAGTATCGGTCCTATTATAAAGTTAAGTATTACACTGAAAACTGTCCTGGTGACTGTAGTTGCTCCTTGAAAAATATTAAAGTTTTCAATATTTAACATGCCTAACAGGTATTTTGATATTTCTTCAACAGTTAATTGTGTGGATTCTATCTGGAAAAAGTCCTGAATATTCTGGATAAGAGTATTAGTTGCAACCAGGTTGCTTAAAAAGTCAGAAAAACTTTGCATATAATAAGGCAACTGCATTATAAATGTTTTAAACTGCTCTATGACAAGAGGGATAAGGAAAAACATTAATATAAAAATAATTGCAATGAAAATAACATAGGATATGGTTACAGCAAATATTTTTCTCATCTTTTTTTGAAGCAGTTTGACAAGAGGTATTAGCATATATGCAATTATTATCCCTATTAGAAGCGGAGTGATTGCAGTCCTTACAAGATAAATTACATAAAAAATAAGAAGGATTATGATAATAAATCCAATCAGCGACCAGGAAAATATGCCAATATTTTTCAGGGATGATAGGCGGCTGTTATTAAAGAATCCGTTTTTTATTTTTTTTCTTAATTTTTGCAAACTATTTCAGCCAGGTCTCTTATAATATAAAAAGTAAAGGTTTTAATATTAAAATTATATAGATAATCATTCGTGATTACAATTTTACAAAAAACCTTTAAAAAATTATTATTTAAAAATATAGGAATGCATATAAATTAATAAATAATTGAAGTAAAAGAGCAATTATGATAAATTTTATAAGCAATTTTTATTAAAGAATTGAGTTTAAAAAATGCCGGTACAAACTATAGCTTCCTATATCTCAAATTTAATTTCATTAGGTATAATGATTTTAGTTTCATTATTCATTTTTTTAATTATTTTTTTGATTTTTAAAGCCCTTACGGGAAGAAGTGCTAAAAACAAAGAAAAAAAGGAAGACAATCAGGAAAAGGATTTTAATATCTTCAGAATAATAAATATAAGAAAAGATCCTAACCTGCTTTTAAATCTTTTTTCTCTTTTTATATTTTTTATTTTTTTTATAATTTTTATCATTCTGGCTTTATGCTTTATCATAATAAAAGATCTTATTGTTTTAAGACTGAATCTTTTTTTCATAGGAGTGATTTTTGTTTTCGTAATTGCCACTATTATATATATTGTAAAATCGAAAATATTTAGACAGGATTAACCATATTGAGCATTTCTCTTATAAAATCAAGTTTTAATATTTATGTATCAGGATTTGGATGCTGCAAGCAGGAAATTATTGCTTCAGTAGGTCCCGTATATGATATAAGCAGGTTTGGAATATCGATAGCAAGCTATCCTGAAGATGCCGATGTCCTTATAATCCAGGGATTTTTAAATAGAAAATATATTAAAAGACTTTTTGAGATATATGGCGCTATGAAGAATCCGAAATGGATAGTCGCTTATGGTAGATGTGCTATTGAAAATGCATTTTTTGAATCTGATGATGATTTAATAAAGACTTTCAAGGAAAAAATAAATTTCGATATTTATGTGCCAGGATGTCCCCCAAGACCTGAAGCTTTCATATATGCAATGCTAAGACTTATGGAAAAAACTTGAAAAGTAAAGAACGATAATTAAAATGACAAACGAAGAATTAAAATTTAATATAGAAAAACATCCTATAAATCATGCAGAGGATATCGAGAAGGAAATCGATATTCTTTTTGGCAATAAAATCGGAGCAATTTATAATTTTGGCAAAGAGCTTCTGTTTGATGTTTCCCCGGATAATCTATCAGAAGTCCTGAATATCCTGAGAAATAATCCCGATCTCGAATTCAATGTTTTAGCTTATATTAAAAAAAAGCCGGAAAAAAATCTTCTTTTAATCGGCCTTCTTTCGTACGATAAAGGAATTACAATAAATATAAGAGTAAAAAATATTATTGCTGAAAGAAGGATAGATTATAAATCAATAATTGACTCTGTTAAAAAATATTTTAAAAATGCCCAGTATTATTCTGACAGGCAATATCTGAAAGATACCAACAGAGACGCTGTTATACTTTCGCAGCTGCCTGAGACTCTTGATACTTTCGATATATATCTTTCGTTTGAGGACAATATTATAAACCAAGCGTATCTTTCAAACGAAATTTCTATGTTCAACCAAGATATATTGTTTAAAAATTCCGATATAAACAAAATTATTGCAAAAATAAATATATTAAGCTATAAAGCTGCAGTTTTTCCAGAACTTTGTTTCTGCCTGGGCATTGAAAACCTGCTTTCATTAAAAATACCTAAAAGAGCGACTTATATAAGAATGCTTTTATGTGAATTATTCAGGATATCCAGCCATCTTTCTTTTATAGCAAACACAAGTCTTATTATCGGCAACCAGAATGCGCTTAATTATACTTTGACTGAAAAAGAGAAAATACTGAATATTATTGAGATAATCACGGGCTCAAGAGTAATTCCCAATTTCATAAGAATCGGGGGAGTAAAAAAAGATATAGATGACAGTATTATTAAAATGATATTGAAATCACTTCCTGGAATCTTTAAAAACATCAGGAAAATAGAGGATTTATTTTCAAGCGACATTGTTATTCTAGGAAAATTAAAGGAAATTGCATATTTAAACATAAAAGATGCCCGGTCTTTTGGTCTAACCGGACCAAACCTGAGAGCATCAGGTTTCAGATATGATTTGAGGAAGGACGCAGGATATCTGTTATATAAAGATTTTTCTTTTACAATTCCCCTCGGGAGATATGGAGATAATCTTGACAGGGTGATTATCAGGTTTAAAGAAATTTATCAGGCTTTAAAAATAATAAATGAGATAGCAAAAATACTTCCAATAGGCCCTGTAGCTAAAATGATGGACCATTCTGCAATTGTTTTTGAAGAATCACCAATTATCTCCAGCGTAGAATGTCCTGATGGTATTTTTAAACTATATATTGAAATCAAGCCTGGCTCCGAGATCGAGATAATACCAATCGGACCTGTATCAAATAATATGCATGCATGTGAACAATCTCTGGAAGGTTGTAATTTTGATAATCTTTTAACGACAATATCAAGCTTCTGCATCGAGAGTCCGGAAATGTATTAACAGGAAGATAAAATTTTTTATTATTTTATGAATTATAAATTATTATTTTGGAAATTTAAAAAATGCTTTTAATTTTACGAAAAATTGGAATAATCATACTGACCTTAGGTATAAATCTGTATATTGTTTCATTTTTAAACAATAAAATTATTGCAAGGATGGAGCTAAGGCGCGGCTTTAAAGGCTATAAAAGAAGCGGTACGGGCTTTCCATTTTTCAGCTCTCTTAAATATATTGCCAAAGACTATGATTTTTCCGTTTGGGATATAATTATTTTTGTATTATCCTTGAGCATATGGGCTTTTTTACCTATTTCTTATAATATTTCTCTGGTTGAATCAGACTTTAATCTGATTGCAGTAATTATAATATATGTTCTTATCATTATATTCCGTATTTTTTCAGTCTCATATTCTAAATATGGTTTTATAATAAGCGACTCTTTAAAAAGGATAAACCAGATACTTGCTTTGATGCTTCCTATGTTTTTTTGCATATTGTCCGTTGCTGTTTTAAACAGTACCTTAAATTTCAGAACAATAATAAACTCCCAGTATCAGCTATGGAATATTGCATATCAGCCTGTAGGTTTTGTGGTATTTTTCATAAGTATTCTGCTTCAGATAAAACTTTTAAATCTTTTTGATTTAAATAAATTTACTTTCGAGGGCAATATATTAAAAGAGGGTGAAGGTATAAGCAAACTTGTACACAGATTTTCAGGATATATAATAATATTCTTTATGATTATTTTGTTTAACACCCTTTATCTGGGCGGTTGGGAAAAGCTTTATATGATAAGGGGAGATATAATGGTTGCGCTAAAGTTTTATGTTGTTCTGATATTTATAATAATTTTTGAAAGATCCATATCCAATATCAATAATGAAACAAAGATTATCAATTTGAGCTATAAGATATTGCTTCCGCTATCAGTTTTTAATCTTTTACTGACGATAGTTTTTTATATATTAAGAAATGTATATTCATTAGTTTAAAATAATGTTAAGAGTAATTAAAAATTTTTTTATAAACCTTGGGAATATTTTCAGGAAGCCGAAGACAGTGCTATATCCTAAGGAAAAAATCCTAATACATGAAGGAAGCCGGGGTCTTCCAAGGCTGAAATTAAATCTCGATACCCTGGACATAATCTGCAATGGATGCAAAGACTGTGAAAGAGCATGTCCGCAGCAATGCATAACCATTAGAAGCGGATATGAAGACAATGAGACCGTACTTGATGAATTCTACATTAATCTGGGATTATGCAGTTTTTGCGGTAATTGTGTTGAAGTATGTAAAAATAAAGCAATAGATTTATCATACAGGTATCAACTGGCTGAATATGATATTGAGAGTTTAAAAATAGAAAAGATGGATCTTGTCAAACAAGCAGAATATTCCATAAGAGATTTCTGGACAAAACTTTGACAGGCGGAGAATAAAATGGAAATCAGCAATTTAATAGTTATAAAAAATTCGCAATATATTATTTTAGCAGCAGTTATAATTTTTTCACTGTTGTCACTTATTTGCATAAAGCCATCAAGAAAAATTACTTTTCTATTTTTTTTCTATCTTTTTGCAGGGTTTTTCCACTTTACTCTGGGATTTATGGAACTGACCTTTATTCTGGCAGTACCGACGATGCTTTTTATCGGCGCTTTTTACTTGTTTGATTTAAAAAAAGAGATTTTTTCAGTTAAAAACATCAGCGAAGAATCAAAGGAAGATTTTAGTAATATTTATTTTGATTCTGAATCAGGCAATAATTCAAGCAAAAAAAAGATAGCGCTGAACTATGTAACGCCTGTTCTTTTTTGTTTAGGAATAGTGTTTTTGTTTATTAAGCTCAATACCGGTTTTATTAAATCTTTCAAGATTGCGGATAAAATAACTATAGTCACATTTTCCAATATTGCCAAAGAGATTTTTTCAAATTATACAGTATTGGTAATTATCTTTATGGTTCTGATTTTTATGCTTACTGTCTGGTCGATTACAATAATTAACAATAGGAGAAGAAGATAAGGTGAACATAACTTTCATATTTTTTTCAAGTTCATTATTGTTTTTGATTGGGGTATTTGCTTCATTGTTTTTTAAGAATATTTCAAGAATAATAGTTTCCCTGCAGTTTATTTTAACCGCAGCAATAATTAATTTTCTAGGTTTTTCACAAATATTATACGGTACTTCGGTCTGGGCAGTCACTTTTGTGTTTATTGCTGTCATTACGATATTTTTGTTTCAATATGTGATAATTTTTTATTTGAAATCAAATATGTATCAGTACAAGACGGATAAATTGGATTTTTCAACAAATCTGTATTATTTCAAAATAAAAGAGTGGCTGGGTGATGAATAGATGGATTTAATTAAGAGCATAAATACATTCATAAATCCATTCGGAACAATAGCAATACTTCTTTTTGCGGTTCTTTTGATTTTATTTTTTGCAAATTCTAAGAAAAATAGTTTGAAAATATTCAGTTTTATTTTCACGCTCCTGGCTTTTATTAGCTCTTTTACAGTAAACATAATAGGATTTTTAAGAAACGGCGCCTTTTCTGATAATCTTTTTACTTCCGCCCAAGCACAGATTATTGAGATATCTTACATACTTATTATTTCATTTATACTATTTATAATAATCTTTGTATTTAACAGAAATTCAGAATCTTTTTTAAAATTAAATATTATATTCATTTTTTCATCTTCCGCTTTGATATTTTTTACAATATCCAGAAACTTTATTGTCTTTTTTGCAAGTCTTATCTTTTTTCTAATATCCCTTTTTGCTTCAATAACGCTTATAAGCGAAACAGATATTTTTATTTTTAAAAATAAAAGTAATATGAAAAAGGCTGAAATTAATCAAGAACATCACTGGTCTTATATGAGCATTTCGAAATTTTTCCTGGCAGTTTTATTTTCAGTGCTGTTTATATTTTTTGGGACATCTTTATTATATGGAGTTTCAGATTTTAAGAATTTTATTCAGCTTTATGAAGGAGTTTCAGCATTTAAAGACAATCTCGGTTTTGTTTTTGCAATATTCGGCATAGCGATTTATTTATACTTTGGATTTTTCCCTTTTCATTCGCCTTATATTAAAATGACTTCAAGGATATCATCTGATTCCAATTATCTTATATGGCTGTATTATTTTTTGCCAGGTGCCATCTTTATGACAAGGCTTTCTTCGATTATTTATAATGTCAATGATGATTTTAAGACAGTTCTTATTATAACAATGTCTGCAATAGTGATAATATCAGCGATAGGTAGCAGCCTGACAATACTGAAGACTAATAATTTAAGAAAAATAACCTCAAATATTGTTCTGTTGATTTTTACTGGCAATATTTTTAATTTGCTCCTTTATATTATCGATTATATTAATGAAGATACATACAGAATGATTAATTATTCCGGATTGTCTCTGCTTATCTTATCATTCCTTCCGGTATCTATGATTTTTACTTTAATTGAAAAGAACACCGGTTGTAATGATATAAGAAGCTTAAAGAGTATATTTATAAAAAATAAAGCTGCTCTTGCCGGATATATTATCGGCTGCATTTCTTTGCTTGGAGTGCCGGCATTTGCAGGATTTACACATAAAAATCACTATATCGGTATTATCCAAAAAGCTTTTCAGGGGGGTTTGGATAATCTTGGACCGATAATGAGCTGGCTGGTTATATCAGTAGCAATATTATATGTGGTCCTATTTGCTGCCAGCATATTAAGGCTATTGATTTCAAGCCTTACAGGAAGAATGGATACATCTGATGGCGGTGCAGTTTTTTCAAGGCTGTCATTGGCATTTATATATTGTTTTGTGCTTCTAATCATTATTTTTGGCATCTCTTATCTTCTTGGTTTGTTTGGAATAAACATAAATGGGCTGGATTTTTCGATAATTAAATCGTTTTAGTATATTGTTTATAAATAATCAAGCAGCTATTTTTAATCATGGCAAGATCATACAGGGGAACATTCTTAATAATAATAATGCTAATATTGTTCGTTGTTTTTATTGTAATATTAAGTACCGGACAATATGATTTCAAAGCTACTTTTGAGCCGGAAACAGCTCTTTCAAAAGTTTTGCCGAGATATCGACTGATAGAGCTGGATGAGATTGACGTTAAGGCTGACTATAATAGAAATGGGAATAATGATGCAAAAGATATTGTGCTGGGTGCAAAAAAACAGCTGGAAATAAAGGCAAAAAATATATTTATAGAGGGCTCAGGGCAACCTAACTATTATAAAGATGGCGATCCTCCGAGTGAATGGGCCCTAAATACAGACATTATTGCAAGAGCTTTTAAAGAAGCAGGTTATGATTTAAGGCTATTGATAAATGAAGATATCCAAGCAAATTTTGAGCAGTATCCTCTTCAAAAATTATGGAATCAGAGAGTTGCGGATATTGATATAGATTATAGAAGAATACAGAACATGGAAAAATTTTTCCAAAGGAAAGCAATTTCACTTATTACGGATTTTAATAGTTCAGATTTGAGAAATCTTGAAAAATGGTTTCCGGGAGATGTGGTTTTTTTCGATATGAATAAAGACGGATATACGGATAATGCAGGAATTATAACAGATAGCACCACAAGAAACGGAACACCGAAAATAATTTATAATTATATAGAACCGGGATATACTGTTGAAGAAAACATCCTTGAAAGTGAAATCATTACGGGGCACTATAGGTATTCGGAATAATTTTCCTTTTCCCAAAAAATGAAAAAATATGGAAAAAAAATTAGAATTTAAATTAAAATCTTTAAGATTTTTTATAATATTCTTAGTGCTGACTTTGATATTGACTTCATATCCTTACATCTATCCCGATAAAGCAGAAGCTGTGACATTACAGGAACTTGCTTCAAGAATATCTCAATTAAATTCTGAGGAAGAGCAGCTTCTTTCAGAAGTACTGGCAGCAGAAACGCAGATAAGCCAGAAAGAAGGAGAAGTAATCTCTCTTCAAGGCAAGCTTGATAATTTTGAGGAAGAGCTAAAAGAACTTTATAAAAAACAAAGGGAAGTTGAAAGAAATATAAATAAACTGCAGGAAGAACTGGAAGAAAATGCAGTTAAATCATACAAGTACAGCAATAATCGAGTCGCAAGGATGCTTATAAGCGCAAAAAGCCTTAATGAAGTATCAAAAGTACTTTATATTTACAGGCGCATGATAAGAACCAATCAGGAACTCATGAGTGATCTGGAAGAAGAGAAGAACACCTATGAAATGATTTTCAGAAAATCTGAAGATACAAAAAACAATATAAAGATTACTAAAGAAAATATAATTATCGAAAAAGAAGCTCTTGAGATTTATCTTGCAAACAAAGAAGTCTTGCTGCAGCAGGTAAAAAGTGAGAAATCGGAATTCACAAGTCTTCTTGCAGAAATAAAAGAAAGAATACGCCAGATACAGCCAGCAGGCCTTACGCTTGTGGGTGAATGGGATATGGTTGCTACAGCTTATTTTAGCGGAGGGGGAGGCTTGAGCGGCAATGGAATTACTGCAATTGGGCTTCGCGCAAGAAAAGGGATTGTTGCTGTTGACCCCAGGGTAATACCTTTGGGAACAAAACTTTATATTCCCGGTTACGGAGAAGCTCTTGCTGCCGATACTGGCGGATGGGTTAAGGGAAACAGGATAGACCTTGTTTTTGAAAGCCTTGAAGAAT
This sequence comes from Actinomycetota bacterium, assembly GCA_028695395.1. GTDB lineage: Bacteria > Actinomycetota > Humimicrobiia > Humimicrobiales > Humimicrobiaceae > Humimicrobium. Next base: position 9,406 of record JAQVJB010000047.1, read on the forward strand.
GCTATAGATTCGGGAGAAGAAGATTAAAAGTATATCTTGTCGAAAGCTGAAATCAAACTATTTTTAGAAATCCGGATAATTTCTGAAAATCTTCAATGTATTGCTCAAGACTAATCTTATTATGGACTGTAACATCATGAGGAGTAAAAAACGGAACAAGTTTAAACGAAGGATTTTCAAATAATTTCATATGAAGTTCTTTCATATCCTTAACATCTTTTTCTATGGAGAAGAAATATTTTAAAATATACTTACTTGTTTCCAGTCCGAGCGTTATTAAAAGGTGCGGAGTAGTTATGGTTATTTCTCTTGAAAGATAAGCAATGCAGTTATTCTTATGATTTTCAGTAGGTTCAATGAAGCTGATTTTTTCGCCTTCAGTGGCAGACACCTTCTTTCTAGGATTACATTTTACAAGATAAGTAAGATAAATGTCGTTTTCAAGCGTTAAATCTGAATCATTTATTAATTTTCTTATGAGTTCACCGGAAGCATCGTTTGTGAATGGAACTCCGGTAGATTCTGCCCCGTCTTCTCTGGGGAAATCGCCGATTATGATTATCCTTGCATTAACGGCACCAACTCCATGAACAGAAGTCTTTCTTAATTCGGCAAGTTCAGCACATTTCTTACAGTTAAGAACCTGGCTGTTTAGCTCATCAAAATTTTCATTACAAGAATTTTGCATCGTGTAAAAAGTATACAATATTAAGTTTTCATAGTCTATATTAAAATTCAATTATTTAAAAATAATTAAGAGGATTTTGTACATTTCCATTTATTCTGACTTCAAAATGCAGATGCGGGCCGGTAGTATATCCTGTCGTTCCTACATAACCTATTACCTGTCCTTTTTGTACGGTCTGGCCCACAGAAACTGCAAATCCTGAAAGATGAGCATAAAAGGTTGCTAAATTACCACCGTGATAAATCAATATGGAATAACCATATCCCCCATGGTATTCCGCTTTTAAGACCTGTCCGCTTTCTGCAGCGAAAATCTGGCTGCCGGTTGGAGCCCATATGTCTATACCAGCATGAAACCTTACTGACCCTGAATAAGATTTTCGGTTCCCAAAACCACTGGAAAGCTTTCCATAAACCGGCCACATTAATTTACCTGTCGGAGAAGTGCCATAGTTATAGTTTTCAAGGACCTTTGTAATTTCTGCCTGCTTCTGGTCAAGCTGTCTTTCCAGAATAAGAAGCGCTTCTTTATTTGCGGTTGCAATAGTGAGAAGCTCTTTTTTCTGGCTATAGATTTTTTCAAGCTCATTTTTCTTTTTTTGTGATTCTTCTATTAATTTTTCAAGTTCTTTTTTTTGCCTGGTCTCCTCTTCATGCATTTTTATTATATTTTTTTGTGATTCGATAAGTTTTTGCTTTTTTTCTTTTATTTCATTAATAGTATCTATATCCTGCTGTGCAATTGCCGATACCATTTTTAACCGAGTAAAAAAATCTATAAAACCGATTGATTTAAAAATAACATCAATGGAACTGCTGTTCCCCTTTTTATATATTTCTGCCACTCTTTTATTTAAAATCTCCGTCTTTTCCTGGATTTCGGTTTCAATTTTTTTCAATTCCTCTTTTTTTAAAGCAATATCTATAGTCATATCAGAAATATCGGTTTTTGACTTGTCTAGTTTTTTAGTTAAATCTTCCAACTCTTCAAGAACGGCAAGCATATTGTCTTCTACTTCATTTACCTGTTTTATATAGTTTTCTTCCTCATTTTTAGCATCTTCGACTTTCTTTTTGGTATCTTCTTTTTCTCTTCCGATATCATTAATACTATCTTCTATTGAATCAGCATAAATGCAGGCAGGAATAAAATTAAACTGCATAATAATCAGTGATATTATTAGAAAAATAATTAACTTTAATCTATTTTTTTTAATGAAAAAATGCACTTTTCCCTCTCCGGCCTTACAGTATTAAGAAGAATAGTTTTACTCAAAGAATAAAATCTTTGATAATAAAGGATTTAAATATTTTTTATAAAAATTTTAATCCTGTTTCATGAAGTGCTCTTGCAGGATTATTTCCCCCGGATTTATTTTTAAAAAATTAATCTCATCATATTTGCAATGTGCCAGCTTGCTAATAAACTTTGAAGAGCCTCTGATGATTTTCAGCTTAACTTCTTTATTAAGCATTTTACTCATGAAATCTACCATATCCCTGGCATATTTTCTATGTATTTCTTCAAGGTCATCATTGTCTATCAATGTGACCTGATTATAATTTTTCATCATTTCAGCAAATAAAAAATCTGCCATTTCCATATCGTATTTACGGCCGTAGACTTTTCTGCCGGCAAGCCAGCTTTCAGGTATTTTATCTTCCTGGCCTGTCCATAAAAGATAACCGCGATAAGGATCACCTCCGTACTCTATCCATCCCCTGCAAAGATAATAAGTTGCAGGATCTTTGGAAAATTCTTCCAGATACTTCTCTTTTGAACCTAGAAACAAACTTATGCAGTCATCTACTTTGGGTATTATTATCTCATATTTTTCAGATTTTAGATTAACTACTCCATTACTGCAGAGACCGTAACCAAGCAGTATCTTTTCATAATTTCCATTAATGCTATTTATTGTTTCCTGCAATTTTTTATTCATTATATCAGGTGTATTATGAAGGTGCTGTTCAAGAAAAATGCATTCAAGATTGCTGCCGGCTTCATTTTTATATCTGGTAAACTCATCTTTCATTACATCGCATACTATGGCTATATTTTTCATTTAATTTTTAAATCTTAATTTTTATTAATAAAAATCCCAAACAAGACTGTCAGACAGTGCCATTAAGAGAATATTTTCATTTTATCATTTAATTTAAAAAAGAAAAAAATCATCATTGATATAAAATCCATTGGCTTATATATTTATTAGACATAGATATCATCTGTGCGGAGGGGTACTTAATGAATTTAAAGGAAAATAAAAATTTCAAATCGGATGCTGATTTCTTTTCAGAACAAAAAATTTCTTCTGTCAAAAAACTAACAGGCAAGCAAAAACAGACTGCCAGAGACATATTTTCAAAATATAATCTTTCAAAATTAACTAAAAGTGAAGCCCAGGTAATTCTTAAGCAATTGGAAAATGCCGGTATTCACGGACTTGGGATAAGTGAAGCGGCAAAAGATGCCGGCCTGGATCCAAATAAGTTCTGGTCACTGACTTATGGCAGCCAGCAAAGAGGAGCCAGTGGAAAGTGGTAAAATAATAAGCCTGATACATTCCGAGGTTCTAATGGAAAATAAAAATAATAAAAAAACTGTTGATTTGAACATAAATAATATTAGGGAATTATGGTCAAAGACATACAATACTGAAGGGAAACCAGACTGGTCACATATTTTTCCATATTATCATCCGGAAATTATATTCCAGGATTCTATTCAGAAACTGCAGGGAATTGATAATTTTGCGGCAATGTGCAACAGGCTTTCAAAAAGGTGTAAAAAACTCCAGATGGAAGTAATTTCTGTTTTACAGGACTCCGGCACTATTATGATGGACTGGAAAATGACGATGTCATTTCGCAGATTTCCGGATAAACCTATCTTTGGCTGCACAAAACTGACTCTCCATAATGACGGCAGGATAATAGAGCAAAGAGATTATTATGACTTATGGGGAGATATTTTCAATGAAATCCCTTTGTTTAAAAAAATTTATAGAAAATTCATGATTAAATTTTTTGGCTAGAAATCAATCTAATGAAGTTTGAAATACCAGATGAATTGATGTTTATTAAAAACGGAAGGGCTGTTCAGAAAAAGAGCTCAGCTTTAATGACGGGAAAAGTTTGTGTGATAACAGGGGCAACATCCGGAGTAGGTCTTGAAGCTGCAAAACGTCTGGCTCAGGGCGGGGCTTATCTGGTTATGATATGCCGAAACAGGAAAAAAGCTGAAGACATAGGTAAAAAAATAAGAAATGACTACAATGTT
>JAQVJB010000048.1:0-11028 GCA_028695395.1 Actinomycetota bacterium
GTATTCCCATTTCTTTTATCTGCTTTTCTGACCAGTTTCTTTTTTCCGCATCATATCCTACTACCCATCCTGACAGATGGCCCCAGTCTATAAAAGCATCCTTGGCTTTTAATTCTCCTAATCTTCCTAGTACATATTGGGCAGCAGAAACTGTTTTCCTTATTTTTGAAAAAATACTTTTTTCTTTATTCATGAACCATTTTAAGACCATTGGCGGCATATAAGCAGAAACTTCAGGATTTCCTGCTTCCTTTGCCCATATGGGCTCTGCATTCTTATTGACATAATCTGCTTCTTCCGTAGCTCTGCCATCTAAAAACGGTACATAAGGTCCAACAGGGTTCCAATTATCATCTATTGGTACAAGTCCGCAAATAATACCGCTGCATGATATTCCTCTGACATCCTTTGGATTTATTTTGCTTTTTTTCATACACTCGGCGATTCCATCAGTGACAACATTGTAAAACTGATCAGGATCCATTTCCGCCCAACCAGGGTTAGGGTATTTTATTTCATGTTCCCTGTAAGCTTCACTGACCAGCATGCCGTCTATGGAGTAAATAGCAATTTTGGTACCCATTGTTCCATTATCAAAACCGATGTAATATTGATTCATTATCATCTCCTAAAATATTCAACAATACTTAATTAAAATTTAACTTATTAGCTATGCTTGCAAAGAAATCTTAAAGATTCCTTTATCTTAATCTAATTTAGTAAGTCTTTTCTTCCTCTGCGAAACCATATTTGTTATCGAGTCAAAAGAAATAGCTGCTACTACTACTATACCGCTGACTGCAGTCTGCAGATAAGGAGATACACCGAAAAGAACGATAATATTCTGTATAACAATAATGATAGCTACACCGATAATCGCACCTAATGGATTTCCTATTCCGCCTACCAGTGAAATACCACCGATAACACCGGCAGCAATTGAATTAAGTGCCCATTCTGAACCTATACTGGGCTGAGCAGTTCCTAGTCTTGCTATCATGATAAGACCTGCAAGCGCATAAAGCATACCTGCAAACGAGAATGCAAATATCCTGACAGGTGTCACCGGAAGACCAAGGATTTTGGCTGTTTCCCTATTATTTCCAATAGCGTACATATATCTTCCAAGCCTTGTCAGCTTAACTATAATCATTACAACTACCAAAACTACTATCATAATAACAAAAGGCATCGGCAATGGCCCCAGGCTCCCTTTCCCAAGAAAATAAATCGACTCAGGTATATTTAATACTGCCTGTCCTTTTGTAATAGTAAGATTGACACCATTAAGTATACCCACCATACCTATCGTTACAACAAGTGAATTAAGCCGCAGCCCGGTCACCAGAGCTCCATTTATAAATCCTATAAAAGCTCCCAAAATGAGGATTAATATAAAAATAATAAATGGATTAAAATTAGTCCTTACCATAAATATTCCTGCTATAACTCCGCAAAGAGCAGAAGTTGTCCCTACTGTCAGGTCTATTTCTCCTAAAAGTAAAATACAAGCCTGCCCCAGTGCTACAATGCCAAGAAATGCAAATTCCCTTGCCTGCGACCTGATATTGTAAGCAGTCATAAAATAAGGAGAGAAAATAGACGCTATTATGATAAGAAAAAGGAATACAAGGAATATATTGGTCATCTTGTTTTTTCTTATCGCATTAAAAATTGATTTAGCTTTTGAAGGTTCTCCCATAATTAATACTTCTCCTTTTACCTATGATTTATTTTTGCTTAAACCCAGAATGGAATGCATGATATCTTTAATCCCTGATTCGCTTGTCTCGAATTCTTCCACTTTTCTGCCCTTATAAATAGATATTACCCTATTCGCGCATTTAAAAAGTTCTTCAAGCTCAGAAGAGATTACTATGATTGAAACACCATTATCAGCGAGTTTTTTCATTAGCTTGTATATTTCAAGTTTGGCACCGACATCAATTCCCTTTGTGGGCTCATCAAAAATGATAATTTTCGGTTTCCCAAGCATTGAACGCCCAATGATTACTTTCTGCTGATTTCCACCGCTTAAAAATTGTATCTCCTTATTAAGTGATGGGGTTTTTATATCATATTCTTTCACAACCTGGTTTGCAATTGTTGTTTCCTTCTTGGCTGCAAAGGTAAATTCGCCGATTATCTGTTTCAGCAAAGGTAATGTTATGTTTTCCTTTACGCTTAAAATAGAAAAAATACCCTGCGACCTTCTTTCTTCCGGTAAATAAACTATACCGCTTTTTACAGATTTGCTTACATTGCCAAGTCTATAATTTCTGTTATAAAGTTTTACTTTTCCTTTTGCTGCCGCCAGATATCCATAAATAGTCTGTGCTATTTCCGAACGTCCGGCTCCGACAAGACCGGCGAATCCAAGTATCTCTCCCTTCCTGAGTTTAAAACTTACATCCGCAAATCTTTCACCACACAGGTTCTCTACCTCTAATACTATCTCATCAGATATTTTTTCAGGATAAAAAGTTAATGTAAGGTCAATATCGCGACCAGTCATCTGCTGCATTACCTGCTGTATATTTGTATCTTCTATTTTTGAATGAGCTACTTTCTCACCATTACTTAAAACAGTTATTTCGTCCCCTATTGTAAATATTTCCTCTATCTTGTGTGAAACAAATATGACAGCTTTATTATCTTTCTTTAATTCATGAATTACTTTAAAAAGTCGTTCGACATCCTGAAGCCCAAGACTGGTAGTAGGTTCGTCAAGCATTACGATTTCCGATTCCTGGAAAACTATAGCTCTCGCAATCTGCAAAAGCTGTTGTTCGGAAACGGATATATCCTCTACTATGTCGCTGGGATTTGCAGTTATCTGGAATTTTTCAAGGAAGGGAATAGCTCTTTTATTCAAATCCCTATTGTTTACAAACATACTTTTTGAACCGGATTTTCCAAAAGGCATAAATAAATTCTCAGCAACAGTCATGCTCCCGAAAAGGTCCAGTTCCTGTGGAACGTATGCAACTTTCTGATAAGCTCTTTTATCTTTTACAGCATCTACGCCATCAATATAGACTTTTCCTTCGTCAGGGATACGCAAACCTGTTAATATTCTAGCTATTGTACTTTTCCCAGCACCATTTTCACCCATAAGACAGTGTACTTTGCCTTTTTCAAAATCAATACTAACATTCTTTAAGGCAACTACGCCGGGATATACTTTAGTTATATTTTCCAGCACCAATACTTTTTGGTTTTCCATCTTAAAATCTTTCTTTGTAAATTTTTAATTTACTTTCTAAAATAAACAATTTTTATATGTTTATTTTTTAAAACTCTTTACTCTGTAGTTAATAATTTTTAAATAGATTATATAAAATTACTTTCATCTAGCACAATTAACAATTTAAAAAACTTTTTTAACTTATTGGAGCTGGGATTCCGTAATTCGGACCCAGCTCCAATATAACCATATTCTTTTATTTATCTATATATCAGTGATTTTATATAAATCCTGACATTCAGTATTTAATGTGCTATTGGGAATTCCCAATTATGCATATTAAAACTGGCAGATAACTATCCAGTTGTTGTAAACCTGTCAAGGTACTGATCAACATTGGTCTGGTCTATATAGGTAACGCCTAAGTCAACCATTTTAGGAACTGGAACTCCAAGATAGTTCATGTAATGAAGAAGTACAGAATAGCTACCCTGCATATCTGGGTAAATATATACTGTTGATTCAAGAACGCCTTCTTTTACAAGGTCAAGGATTGATGTCATTTCACCAATACCAACAACCTGGATTTCTCCAACTTTTCCAGCTTCTTTGATAGCCTGGCCAATACCAACTGGACCAGCAGCGTCACACATTAGATATCCAACTAGATCTGGATTAGCAGCGATTGTAGCTGCAGCCTGCTGTCTAGCTGTTTCCATATCATCATTGTCAACTCCACCTTCAATTAGTTCAACATTAGGGTATCTTTCTGGAACTAATTTCTTGAACAGATCGTATCTTTGCTTGTGGCTAGGAGCTGTAGGGAAACCCTGCATAAGGGCAACTTTACCTTCTCCGCCGATTAAGTCCATAAGTCTTGTCAACTCATATTCAACCATGTCAACGTCTGTTGCGCAAACTGATGTCCAGTCATCAAAAGGAGCAAGGTCAAATAATGTGATTAATGTTCCCATTGCCTGGATTTCTTCAAATACCTGTGAACTACCGTCAACATCTAATGGATCTATAATGATACCATCAACCTGTTTTGCTGCAGCGTTCTGAAGAATCATATTCTGCTCAGCAACATCAGCAGTTGCAGGAGCTATATACTCTACTGTTACCTTTGTACTAGTATTTTCAGTAAGTATACCAGCCATTTCCTGAGCACCTATGTTAACAATGTCAAACCATGGGTGTACTACTTTAGGAACAAGAGCTAATTTTAATTCTCCACCTGCTACAGGTGCTGCTGTTGTTTCAGCTGCTTCGCCAGCTGCTGCTGTTGTTTCAGCTGCTTCGCCAGCTGCTGCTGTTGTTTCTGATGCTGCTGTTGTTGTACAACCAACTCCAATGAGAGCCATTGTAGCTACTATACATACAGCAATAAAGGCTACGATTATTTTTTTCATTTTACCTCCCTTTATTTAATAAACTTCTAAACTGTTTATTATTTTTTTTAATAATGAACAAACAACGGGTAACTGGAATAAAAGCAAAACTCACCTCCCTATGCCTAGCAAACCCTTTACAAAAAGAAATTTTGAAAGATGAATAATAATCTTAATCTAAATAATGAAAAGCATCATAGATTAAAAAAATATTTATTTTAATTTTCAACAAAACAATTAACTCACTAGTTTTTAGAGAGAAGCCTCTACATAAAAACTGAATACTGCGCCATTCCATAAGTCTTCTTCGTACTCGATGCTTGAAAAATCTTCGGAGTACAGAGTACCTTCTATCCTGATAACAGGATCAAACTTTTTACAATTTAAAAGCTTCGCATTATTCTCATCTAAAAAAGATAACTGCAGAATCTGCTTGGAATGTACTATTTTTATTTTATATGATTCATAAATCTCATAAAGCGAATCATTCAAATCCAGGCTTTCTATCCCGGGACAATATTTGATATTTATATATCTGGTATCTATCAGTAAAGGAATATCGTTTCCGTATTTGACTCTTTTTATTTTTAATATCTTTTCACCTTCTGAAAGGTTAAGTTTTTTATGGTATTCGGTAAAATCGCTTATGATTCTTTTCTCTATCATTTTTGATGAAGGTTCCAGAGACTGTTTCTTCATATTTTCAGAAAAGCTTATAACCTTCTTAAGGCTTCTTAAGATTTTTGTCTGAAGTATAAAAGAACCCTTACCCTGTATGCTTTCAATAAGATTTTCTCTTTTAAGTACATCTAGGGACTTCCTCGCGGTTGTCGAAGAAACATTATACTTATTCATTATATCTTTTTCTGAATATATTTTCTCCCCATACTTAAGAGCACCGGACTCGATATCCTGTTTGATATCTTCTGATATTTTAATATATTTTGGAAGATAGTCTTTTACAATATCATCGTACATATTTTTAAGTTAGTGCGTTAACATATGATAACAATAAGTTAATTTTTAAGAATTTACTAGATTATTATCAAAATGTCAATGAATTAAGAATAATTAATTTTTAAATGAAGTTTTAAAAAATATGGTACTAAGGTCTTTTTTGGCTTCTCTTTAGAATTAGGTCGTTAAAAACCCTTACAGTTTCTTTTATGCTGTTATTCCATGAAAAAACTTCTTCCACCCTCTTTTTATTCTGTTCTCCCAAAGTCTTTGCTTTGTCAATATTATTTAAAGCCCAAAGCATTTTATCTGCCAGATTTTCAATCTTATCATCAGCTGCATATATACCGTTTTCACCAAGAAACCTTCTATTATTCTTGGAATCAAAACACACAACAGGCAAGCCAGCTCCCATATAATTAATAACTTTTCCGCTTGCTTCGCCTGCCTTGTCTATTTTCGGTTCAACAGCAATATCGCTGACATTCAGATAGTCGGGCAATTCAAAATAATCAACCATCCCTGTCATATGCACATTTTCTGTAACTTGCATTTCTTCTATTCTTTTCCTGGTCTCATCAACCGGATACCCGATAATTAAAAAATGGGCATCCTCTCTTTCCTTTAAAACCATCGGGATTGCTTCAACTAAATTCCATATCCCTTTTGCTGCAAGCAGTGCACCTGTAAAGATAATTAATGGGGCCTTTTCCGGGATACCTATATTTTTCCTAAAATCCTTTGGAGGCAGCTTCTTAAAAAAATCAGTATGCACACCATCGATAACTACACTGACTTTATCCGGATTAATTTTAAATCTATCTTTTATAATATCTCCATTTGAAACTGAACTGCATATGAAGTGGTCAGGCATCCTGCAAATAAACTTTTCAAAGTTATGGAAAAACCATTTGATAGGTTTCACCCTAAGCCAGTTAAAAGTCCCAAGCTCTGAAGTAAGGCTGCCCTGTACATCAAAAACAAGTGGAATTTTTCCAAATGTGATTAAATATTTTAAAAGTCCGCCAACAAATGCCCCTTCATGAAGATGTCCGTAAATGATATCCGGCTTTTCCTTTAAATAAATTGAAACTGCTTTAAAAAAAAGTAAAATATCCATATAAAATTTATGTATTGAAGGACCAGCTTCAAGTTTTTTATACCATGGGATTTTTATCATTCTCCTGATATCGATGCCTTCAAGGTTTCTGCCGTTATGATATGTACATATAATATTATAAAAACCATTATTTTTAAGTGAATTTACTTCACCTAAAATTCTCATATGACAGCCCCTGTCAGCAAAAAAAGGCGTTGGTACAATGTTTAGGACTTTTTTAATTTTTTCTTTTCTTTCAATCATAAAAAATACTATTTTTTAAAATATATTTAAAAACAATTTTAAATTCACTTTTATTCTTATCGGATAAATCAAAAATGATTAAATTTCCACTTTGATTATTTTACCTGTTTTATTAAAAAAAAGAAGTTAAACAATATATAAATATAAAAACCCCGGTTTTTTCATTTCCCCTCCGGGGTTTTTATATAATATTTATTACATAGTAATTATTATGAATTAATATAGCTTAAAATATTATCAAAAGCAAGAAAATTTTAAAAATTTTTATTAGTCTGCCAGGCAGTTTTTACAAATACCCTCAAAAAGTATTCTCGTATTGCGGACATCATAATTTAATTCAACTTCTTTTGGGACTTGGAAATTAAAAGGAACATTTTCAATATCATATATCCTGCCGCATTTCTGGCAGATAAAATGATAGTGTTTGTCAGTGTTGCCTTCATATCGCCTTGTTGAAGAAAGTCCTTCTATTATTTCAGCGATGCCTATCTCGTGAAAAAATGATAAAGTCCTATAAACAGTATCAAAAGAAATGTCAGGGAAGGTTTTTCTGACTCTGTTGTATAAAGTTTCAACATTAGGATGATCATAAGAATTCAGGAGTTCGTTATATATGATAGTCCTCTGTGGAGTGACCTTCATCCTCTTCTCCCTGCATATCTTCTTAAATTCCTGCATTAAGTCATTTTTTTGTTTTAAATTCATTTTTTATTACCGGACTATTACAATATTAATTTTCAAACATTATATATTATTTAAACAAATCATGAAATGTTTTAATTATTTAAAAAAACTGATGGTTCTTCTAATAAATTATTAAAAAAATTATTTTTTCTTAATATTAAAAATAAAGCCTCCCCTCTGGCTTCCTATCAGTGAAGATGTTATAAATGAATTTGGATCTATTTTTAAAATTGTTTTATGCAGACTATTCATGCAATTACTCCTGCAAACCACGTTGATTATCTTTATATTCCCATCTTTACCAAATCCATAATAACTTGTCGCACCAAACCCCTCATCTCTAAGGGTCGATTCGATTTCTTCAGATTTAAATTTGGATATTATATTTGTGCTTAAAAGATCTCTTGAAAATTTGTCAGATATATACATGCCTATAATGGTACCGATTGCAAAACCAGCTCCATATGCCAGAATGCCATAAAGATTATTATCAATATCCTGTATTACCTTTGCAATAATAGCGACAAAAATGATTACTTCGACAAAACCCACTATCGCTGCAATCGTCTTTTTTCTCCTGACTATAAAATTAATCCTGATTGTACCAAGAGAAACATCAATGATTCTTCCAAAAAAAATCATTAATGACCAAAATAATATGTTCATATATTTTTTAGCCTCTCTTTCTCTTTTAATATTTTTCCAGAATCATCAACAGAAACACAAGCACCCTTTATAAAACCAGTAATGATTTCGCCTTTTGCAGCTGGAACTCCTTTAAGGTGGGGTGCATCCAAAATACCTTTTCTTATTGCTTTTCCAATAATTTCAGGTTCTGTAAGAGGATCTTTGAATTTTTTTTCATAATCAAGATTTTTTATAGCATCTAATATTTCTTTTGCATCATCTATGAGTTCTTTTTTCCGTCCATCTATAGCGCTCTCGATTGACATTGCGGGAGAACCATCCAATATATTTTCTATTACTCTTGAAACAATAAAACAGCTTTCGATAATATCATCAGGTTTTGCCGCATACTCAGACTCGCAAGAAGCAACTACATGGACTATCTGCGGCTTCAGCTGCATCTGTAGATATGTCGAAGAAGCTAGCTGGCCTTTATTCTTGAACAAATTGCTTGTCATGCTAAAAAGTCCTGTTCTTGTTTCCCTGATTGAATTAAAAGACTCATCATGAAGAGATTCTATCATTTCTATTTTTGCAAGCATTTTAGCCAAATCCATACTGAAACTTGTTTCAGGTGGAGTATTAAACATGTACTGCGCAACATAATTCTTTACCCCCATTTTTTTTGCATTATAAGCAGCCAGATAAGCAGCTGTGACAGCAATTGAGTCAGAAGCATATCTTAAGCTCCAGTGATGAGATTCATTAACTTCGACAGGTATGTTATTTTCAGCATGCCATTTCATTACCTGCTGGTTTTCCTTAATTGCATTTTCAAGTTTTCTTAAGCTTCTATTATCCAGCTCGTTATACCAGCACAATGGGACTGCACACCAGGCATTATCAATTGTTTCATATAGCACTTGCGCAAACCTGATAATATCATTTGTACCACTGTAGCATCTCATTATCGGGAAATTGCCTGTTTTAGCAGCTTCCCGCAATTTTAAAAGATCATCATTGCTTCGTATCGGAACCCCGCCAGCTCCTGTAAGGTTTTCTTTCATCTTTTCAGGATGGAAAAAGAACTCCTGCGTATTTTGATCAGGTCCAAGAGATATGATGTCAAGAACTCCGCTGTCAGCAATTTTCTTTATTCCTTTAACTGTTTCCTCAAAATCCGGTCTTCCGTAATGATGGCGAAGCAAAGGAAAAGGTTCTTTAAATTTTATCCTTTCCAATAAAAGCTGTGGAGGCATATTTGCTTTATAATTTTCAAATTTATGGCCTTTTAAAAAATCAATTACTTCCTGCTGGCCTTCTCCTCCTGTAAAAACTTTGTAAAAGTTTTTACTGATTCCTTCTTTATCAAGTACATCTTTGACAGATTTTGTAGTGCCGAGAACCAGAATCATTTCTTTTTTCTCTATCTTTTGTTGAAGTTTTTTTATAAGTTCCTTAAAAGCTACTACTGCACTTTCCGGTGATAACCTATAGCTGATTCCAAGAATATCAGGATTAAACTCTCTTACTTTTAAGATAAGATTATCAATTTCAAGAGCAGAACCACCAAAATCAGTAACAAATCCTTCATCCTTTGCAGTTTGTAAGAACTTTAAAATTCCTGCAACATGGACGCACCCTGCTATAGAAGCACCTAATATCCTCAAGTCTTTCTTCATTTTTTTAATTCCCCCTCAATAAAGACATTTCTTATCTGCTCCAGGTCAAGATTCTCAAGCCCAAGCCTTTTCAGATTCCTGCCTGACTGCCTGAAGTCTACTTTAAAAATAATGTTTGCCATATCTATTAAAGAATCTGTAGCTTTTGTCTTTACTCCAAATATTTTTCCGAATTCAGATATGGGTACAAGACTCATAGGGACATCTTCCGTAATATACCTATTATTAATAGTCCTTGGGGCATTTATACCTACATATCCCGGGTTATTATGAATAGCATCAAAAAGATTGTCTTCAAATATATTATATGCCATTGACAGCCAGTCAAGTGCAGTCATGACATTTTTGCATTTAAGCGAATGGGCAACTCCTACTCTTTCCCTGTCGACTGCTTCAAGTATTTTTGCCACTGACTGTGTTACTCCTTCTATATAAAACTGGAAATTTCCATAGGTTGCTTCAATCCTGCTGGCATTTAATATTGTTATAGCTGGATGAAAAACCGCACCTATATTATTAAAACTTGTCTCAATCACGCTTGTAGCTGAAATAAATTCCGGAAATGCTTCATTTATAAGATCTATTACTGAATCTGTTTTCACTGCCGGAATAGCACCTATAGGTATGGCTTGTTTTATACGGAAGATTTTTACCGAAGCAGGCCCCATTCCCCGGCTGGCATAAATAAAAGTCTGTGCTTCCGCAACAGTTATATCATTATTATTGCCTCTCTCTTTTAAAATATTCAGAAATTCCAGCGCGCCTGCTGTTCTGCCGGGATTGAGTATTACTGTCTGTCCGGATTTTAAATAAGGGGCGCATCTTTCAGCAATTGCTCCGTGAGCAAATGCCGGCACGACTACCATTATTACGTCTGTGTCTTTTATGACTTCTTCAATATTGTCAGAGGCATAAAGCAGTTTTCCAAAGCCATTGACCTCTCCTTCGATTTCTATGCCATGCCTTTTTATGATAGGTTCTATTTTAGAGTAAGTCCTGTTATAAAGCTTTACCGGAAAACCTTTTAATGCCAAATGGGCAGCCATTGCCTTGCCGCCGTGTCCCGCTCCTACTATTGCAAATCTTACTTTTTCCATATTATTTCCTTAAATTTATAGTATTTATATTTTTTTAAAA
>JAQVJB010000048.1:11128-13349 GCA_028695395.1 Actinomycetota bacterium
ATTGTGAAATCAGAAAGAAAATCACCAAGTTTTTTATATCTTTGAGAAATATAAAAAAGAGATTCGATGTCTTTTTCCCTTTTATTAAAATCATCATATTTTTCTTTAAATATGGGATAGTAGTAATCAGAAATTATCTTTAGCTGGTCAAATGGCAATAAATTTTTTTGCTTAAGAGTTTTTAGCATTTTATATAATTTATAAAGCTCCAGGCAATACTTTTTTTTATAAACTATTTTGCCCTCTGCAGCAGTTCTTCCTCTGCTTAAATCTATGTCATTCTTTTTAATAAAAGCATATTCCGTATTATCTTTACCGATAGATATATTCTCATAAACAATGTCTTTCAGAAATTCAAAACTTTTAATATCTTCGGGAATCCTGCTGATTATATCTGATGCAGTTTTTTCTCCTATGCCTTCCAGAAGCTGTAATACCCTGAACCAGCTTATTGAATCAGAAGAGTTGTAATTTATTTTCAGGTAGGAAACCAAATCTTTTATATGCGAGGCTTCTGCAAATTTAACTCCACCATATTTTATAAAAGGTATGTTTGCAGCACCAAGCTCTATTTCCAGCTCATCAGAATGCCATGCATTCCTAAATAAAACTGCCATATCTTTTAATCCTATCCCTTCTTCCCTTAATTCAAGAACTCTTTGTACTATGAACCTCGACTGCATATTGGGATCCTGGGTTTCTATATAAGCAGGTTTGCCTGTACTTTCTTTTTCTGTAAATAGCTTTTTTGAAAATTTTTCTTTTGAATTCTCTATTATGGCATTTGTTAAATCCAGAATCGTTTGGGTGCTTCTATAATTCTGTTCAAGTGTAATTATTCTACATTCAGGAAATACTTTAGGAAAATCCATTATGTTCCGGAAATTCGCTCCCCTGAAAGAATAAATGCTTTGTGAGTCATCACCGACAACCATTATGTTTTTGTGCTCGCTTGCAAGCAAGTATGCAATATTTGCCTGTATCTTATTTGTATCCTGGAATTCATCGACCATGATATATCTGTAGTAAGAGGATATTCTTTTCCTTATCTCATCATTATCCTTAAGTAGTTTTTCTGTAAACAGAAGCAAATCATCATAATCCATTATCTGCATTTCTTTTTTATATGATTGATATTCCATATGGATCAACTTGATTTCCTTTGACCATTGGACAAAATGAGGATAATCAGTATTTAAGATTTCGCCGATATCTTTATTTCTATTAATTGATTTGCTTATAACGTCTGAAATAGTTGATTTTAAAGGAAATCTCTTATCTGTTTTATTATAGCCGAGCCTTGACCTTATTATCCCTACTGCACTTTCTGAATCACTGTCATCGAGTATGGTAAAATTTTCCTGAAAACCTATAAATTTTGAATATTTTCTTAAAAGCATGTTTGAAAAAGAATGAAAAGTTCCTCCAGCTACTTTCCCGCACCTTTCATCAAGCAATAAGCTGGCTCTTTTAAGCATATTCTCAGCAGCCTTTCTGGTAAAAGTAAGCAAAAGAATATTCTCAGGCTTTATATTTTCCTCAACAAATCTGGCTACTCTGTAGATAAGGGTTTTAGTTTTTCCAGTACCAGCTCCTGCAATTACAAGAACCGGCCCTTCATATATAGTTACCGCTTCCAGTTGCTTTAAATTAAGCTCTTTATCGTAATCAATTGAGAAGTTATTTTTTTTTGGTGATTTATAATCTTTTAATTTATATTCTTTCATTTCAGCTTAAATCTTATCGATATCTGTCTTCTGTGATTTGTTTGAAAACCTTCAAAATATCATTATTTTCTTTTTTAAATCTCGCTCCATACTGACCGATAACTTCAGATGCAAGAATGCTTCCGGTTATCCCGCAAACACTTAGATCTCTGTTAGCTAGATACCCGTGCAAAAACCCTGCAGCATACATGTCTCCAGCTCCTGTAGTATCAACAAGCTTTATCGGACTGCAGGCTTTTATCCTTATCTCTTCCTTTTCATTTACAATGACAGAACCTTTTTCAGCGCATGTTATTGCAAATATATTTTTATATTCCTTGCATTGAGATATTGCATTCTTTAAATCAGGGGTTTTAAAAATAGAAATTATCTCACTTTCATTAGCAAATACTATATCTATGCCATAATCAATGAGATTTAGAAAGTCCTCTCTGTGTCTTTCAACGCAAAAACTGTCTGATAAGGATAAAGATACTTTGCATTCTGATTTTTTT
>JAQVJB010000049.1:0-11332 GCA_028695395.1 Actinomycetota bacterium
ATTAACTTTTTATAATAACCAGACGATTATAACTTATTTGGCAATTTGGTAAAAATTCAGCAATTTCCCAATATGCAATTAAAGAAATGTTTTATCATGCAAAATCAGATAAGCAAATACTTTTCAGACATCTTCCTGATAAATGCATATCCTTCTTTTGCAAGAGATTCTGCACTTGGAGCCAGCTTTCTCCAGACAGCTGTCAGAGAGGCAATATCGATTGAATCATCCACAAAACTTTCAATAGCTATTACCTTGTCGTAACCGATATCCTTTAAACCCTTGAAAACATCATCCCAGGGAATATGGCCGGTGCCAGGGGTTCCTCTATCGTTTTCATTTACATGGAAATGTATAGTTCTTCCTTTTGCGGAGACTATTGATTTATATAAATCTTTCTCTTCAATATTCATATGATATGTATCCAGCAATAATCCTGTATTTGGCTCATCAATAGCATCAAGCATTCTCAACAAACCCTCAACGGTATTTACCATATAAGTCTCGTAACGGTTTGCTGTTTCAAGACCAAGCGAAACACCGTACTGACTGGCATATTCAGCAACTTCCTTGATGCCTTCGACAGCATATCCGAATTCTTCTTCTGTAGGGCTCTTCCCTGTAAAAACACCCCCGGTTGTATAAATCAATCCATGGTAGATTTCAATACCTAACTCATATGCTTTTCTCACAAGTTCTTTCATATATTTAATAGCTTCGGTTCTTTTTTCTTTATCAGGGGAAACAAGTTCTTTTGTTTTTGGAAGTGATCCGCCTCCTGTTAAAACAAGCCCTAATTTTTCAGCCCTTTTTCTAAGAGTTTTTGCAAATACAAGTTCGGTATTTCTAAGATTTACATCCATCGAATCGAAACCGATTTCCTTAACATAGTCAAGCACTGAAAGATTCTGTTCTGTTATTTTGCTGGTAAATACATGCTGGTGTATGCCTATTTTTACTTTTCCCATCTGTTCCCTTTCAAAATAATATAAGATTTATATTCTGTAAAACTAATTAAATATTATTAAAATATATTCACATCTGATTTCTAAAGCTTTTAAATCTATTTAAAAAATCATACTTCCATTTAAATAAAATAATTTAAGGATGAAGAATCAAGCTATCAGCTGAAAACCTGTCAATTTTTTTATCTGAGATTTCAACTATAAAATTAAGGTGTTTTCTTGTATCGATAAATGAAAACTCTGATTCATTTAAATATTTTCCTGAATAGATAATTTCTAATCCATTTGACTTAAGATGCTCTAAAGTATGTTTATAATTATCGACTTCCATTTTTATATGATGGATTCCTTCTCCGTATTTCATGAGATGTTTTCCAAAAATTGATCCAGGGTATGGCTGAATTAATTTTAATATAGCATTATCCCTGCTACAGAAAGCAATTTTTGCTTGTAAATCTGAATTATTTTTTTCATTAAAGTCGATTATCTGCCATGGCCCTATTTCTAATTTTTCATATTCTTTTATTTTGTCTTCAAGATTTTTAACAAGAATACCTACCATTGAGGCTTTTTTAAAGAGCGGTTCAAAATCTTTCTTATCGCAAGGATACCATTTCTCTGGTTCCGGTTTTATAAAATTACTTGTAACTTCAACAATTTCAGTTATAAAACCTAGCTCTTTCAAAGTATCCATAAAAGTATAAATATTTTTACCCGGCCCCCCTATCTGATGACCAGTCTGTATTGCTTTTATATTTTTTGAAAGAAAAAAATCAAGTGAAGTCTTGTAGTCCTGTCCCCCAAGTTTTAAGTGATGGACCGCATATTCGCCATAGTCGTCATAAAAATCACTAAAAATAGAAGATGTCAGAGGTTCAATGTACTCAAATCTTATATCCGCTATCGGGCATACGGCTACAGTCATTGCATAGTCCTGTCTTTTTCCATAAACTTCCATTGATTTGACATTATCAGGGCAGAACTTAAGGATATACCATGGTCCGATATTATAAATATCGGTATAGCTTTTTAAAACCCTATCAATTTCCCTGCTTATGAAACCGACCTGTATAAGTTTCTCAAACATTTATTTTCCTAATTTATGCTAGTATTAATTTTTTTATTTATCTAATCAAATTTTATTTTTGATGCAGCTTCATACATTGCAACAAGATTTTCCGGAGGAATGTCTGCCTGTATATTATGGCTTGGTGAGAAAATATATCCTCCTCCTACATGCATTATCTCTATAATTTTCTGCGTTTCTTTTTTTACTTCCTCTACCTTTGCATTCGGAAGGAATTTCTGAACATCGATTCCTCCCCAGAAAGTAACATCTTTACCGAATTCTTTTTTAAGTTCTGCCGGATCCATCTCAGGCACGGAATGCTGGAATGGGTGCATTACTTCAAAGCCGACTTCAATCAGTTTTGGAAGCAGCGGCCTGATATTGCCACAGCAATGAAGTGCTATTTTTGCATCAGTAAGCTTCTTCATCTCTTCTATATATATCTTATGATAAGGCATAATCATTTCTTCATAAGTCTCAGGAGATATAAACGGGGCAAGCTGCCCGCAAAGGTCATCTGAAATCTTGAACATGCTCAGATACTTTCCTGTAATCCCTATAAAATTTTTTATTCTCTGAATCTGAATACTGGTTACTTTATCAAGAAGTTTGTGGGCAAAACTTTTATTTATAAAAAGATCCATTAAAAAATCTTCAAAACCTCTTAAATTCCAGCATCTTTCAAAAATCTGTGCTGAAGTCATATTTCCGATTAATGCATACTCTGTATTAAAGAAATAATCTTCAGTTTTTTCTTTAATACCTTCTGTCCATCCTTCATCATCCGGATCCAGCCAGTCAAATTTTTCTATATCGGATTCTTCATAGTTTTTTAAGGGAAATTCGGAGATATCATAATAAAGACCTTTTCCCGAAGGACTGTATTTTATACCCCAGTCATCAAGATAGCTCCCGTCTGGAAAAGAAACCTTTTCTTTGTTTTTTGGTTTTCCAGGTGTAATGCTTCTTACATCTATATTAAATTTTACAAGAATTTCCTCTGGGGTGTTTACACTCTGGAAGTGTTTTGCCATTAAGTTTGCGCTCTGCACTTCTCTTGAGCCATACAGGTATTCATTTAAATTATTTAAGGCTTTCAGTGTAAGCGTTGAGTTGCTCTGCCCGCCTAAATCCATTGGTACTCTGTAAGTTTCTTTATGGTTTAAAGCATCATTTACTATTTCTCTTGAAGTTTTTATCTCTTTTGTCATCTATAACCTTCCTGGTATTAGAATTTTTAATACTCTACCTATTAATATATAGAGGCAATCAGAACGTTGCGGAAACTTTATAAATATAACATTAACGCACTAACAGACTGCACTATTATAATTTTTTTTAAAATGCTTTGTCAAACTCTTTAGGAATATATTTTATGAAAAAAACTATCGCACAATAGAAATATCTATGCCGGGATTATTATATGCATTAAAAAACAATAAAGAAATTGGCTGTTATTCTTTATCTTTGGTAAACACACCTTTATATTTTATGCTTCTTCTTGGTTCCTGCATCATTTCTTCAACATTATTTTTCCATTTAATATAATGAGGGGTCTCTTTATGTGCAAGCGCATCTTTTTCAGATCTATAAACTTCTACCAGAAGAAATTTAGTAGTATCATCTGTCTGCTGTATCAAATCAAATCTTATAACCCCGGGTTCTTTAACACTGCCTGCCACATTTTCTGCTGTTTCTTTCTTGAAAGAATCAATCGCTTCAGGTTTTACATTAATAAAAACATTCACTATAAGCATTTGTTTTCACCTTATTAATGATCTTAATAATGTTATTATTATATTTTATTTTTTTATGAATAAAAACAATCTAAGCAATTTGCGTCTTAAACAACTTGCTATGATAATTGCCTCTTAAACAACTTGCTATGATAAATATTTTTTTGGAGTTTAAAACCCTAAAGTATTCTTGATAGGATATAAATATTGACAAATCATTCAATAACCATTTAAATAAATTATCGTCTGATTAACCTTGTGTCCTTGTAGCTCAGATGGATAGAGCACAGGTTTCCTAAACCTGGTGTCGGCAGTTCGAATCTGCCCAAGGACACCACTTAGTATTAAGATTTAATTAAAATCGTTCAAGAAGCAGTAACTTTTCAAATGAATGATTCTCTTTTGAAGATTCAAATGAATCATAAATATCCCTATGGTTTTCAGAATATAATTGCCTTTGATTTTTCCTGAGGTCCAGTATTTTTAAATTAGATACTAAATCATAAACATCCAGCCTTGCTGAGAATATTAAATCTTCGTAATAACCCATTTCTTTTAACCTTTCAATATTCTCAAATTTTTCAAAAGCTTCCCGTATTCCGATATTACTATTTGATTTAACAACATCAAGAGCAATCCTGGCTGAATCACTTAGGTCCAAATCAATAATTTTCATTAAATACTTTATTGCCATTCCTGCTGTATAAACATCCTCATAAGTTACTTTTCCTTTTGTCCCTGAGCAAACAAAAAATATATTTTTATCTTCACTGACTGCTAAATCGGAAATAATTTTTAAAGAATATCCCAGATTAAGTAAAGAAATCGCAAAAACATGTTCAGCCTCTACAAGCTTAAAAAAGGAAACTGTTCCATTTGTAGATTTGAATATTATTTTTTTATCCTTTAGGTCGATTTTTGAAAACTCTGATGGAAAATTGCCATAATCAAATCCTTCAGGAACAAAACCATTTTCTTCACCGCACAGAAGATAACCACTTAATATTTCTTTAAGCTGGAAAGCTTCATCTTTTTCTTTCGACAAAATAATCCTGCTGCATTTCGAACTAAACATAGTTGTAATAGAAGATGTTGCAGTAATAGTATCTATCACAGCACAAATTGAATTTTGTATTGTGCTTTTATATATTTCAGCATCAAAACTATTTGCAAGAGCTACATCTACTTTTATTCCTTTTTTTGTCAATTCCCCATTCACCACTCTAAATATTAAAAAATCATTTATTATTTTGCTATCCAGGTTTCAATTCCGTAAACAGCTACAGAATTTAAAACTGACAAACAAACATCTTAGAGAAAACAAGAATATAAAGCAAATACAATTGCTTAGATTAAGATATTATTTTTAATACGCATCTTATAATATTACTAAATATTTTAAAATTTTGATTATTTATAAAAATTATTGTTTAATTTATAACCTGAAATATGATAATTAGTAATTAATCTAGCTTGAATTTTCTTAATTTTATTACCAAAAATACTGATTGATTAAAAATGATTTCTTTAAATAATATCTGCCTGAGTTTTGCAGATCATATAATTTTTAATAACATATCTTTCCTCATAAGGCAAAAAGATAGAATCGGGCTTGTTGGAAACAATGGTGCCGGAAAAACTACAATGCTTAAAATAATTACTGGCGAGCAATCTGCTGATTCAGGAAATATTGAAAAACCTTCAGGTATCACTATCGGATATCTGCCACAGCAAATGAAACATTCTGACAGCAGGACACTTTTCAACGAAGTAAAAACAGCATTTAACAATATTATCGAAATCGAAAAGAATATTAATAGATTTAATACTGAAATTGAAGAACGCAATGACTATCACTCAGAAAAATATTTAAAAATTTTAAGCAAAATAGCTGATTTAAATACAAGACTTGATAATTTGGGTGCCGGCAAAATGGAAGAAAAAATTGAGAAAACTCTCTCAGGCCTCGGCTTTATGGCTACAGATTATATAAGACAGACTTCGGAGTTTAGCGGTGGATGGAGAATGAGGGTAGAGCTTGCAAAAATTCTTTTAAAACATCCGGATCTTATTCTTCTTGATGAGCCGACCAATCACCTTGATATCGAATCGATACAGTGGCTTGAAGATTTTCTCGCAAACTATAATGGAGCTGTAATGATAATCAGCCATGACAGGACTTTTCTTGATAATGTTACAAACAGGACAATAGAGATATCCCTTGGAAATATATATGATTATAAAGTCCCTTATTCAAAATACCTGCTTTTAAGACAGGAAAGGCGGGCTCAGCAGCTTGCAGCATATAAGAATCAACAGAAAGAAATCAAAGATACAAAAGAGTTTATCGAACGATTCAGATATAAAGCATCAAAAGCTGTTCAGGTGCAGTCCAGGGTAAAACAGCTGGATAAAATGGATATTATACAAATAGACGAAGAGGATACTTCTGCCATTCGTATCAGATTCCCTTCTGCACCCCGCTCAGGAAATATCGTTATTGACGCAGTTGGGATTTCAAAAAGTTATGGAGAAAATATCGTTCTTGAAAATATTGATCTTATTCTCAGACGCAATGAGAAAATTGCATTTGTTGGAAAAAATGGTGAAGGAAAAACAACATTATCGAGAATTATAGTAGGAGAAATTGACTTTAAAGGAGCTTTAAAAATCGGCCATAATGTCAAAATTGGATATTTTGCACAAAATCAGGATGAGTTGATGGATGAAAATTTAACTGTATTTGAAACAATAGACAGAGTGGCAATTGGCGACATAAGGACAAGACTTAGATCCCTTCTAGGAGCTTTTCTTTTTAAAAATGATGATATTGATAAGAAAGTAAAAGTACTTTCGGGCGGGGAGAGATCACGACTTGCCCTTATTAAATTATTGCTGGAACCCTTTAACCTCCTTGTCCTTGACGAGCCCACAAATCATCTAGATATGCGTTCAAAGGATATACTAAAACAAGCCCTCTTAAATTATAATGGCACATTGATTATTGTATCGCACGACAGGCAGTTTCTTGACAGCCTTACAGATAAAGTTTATGAATTTCATAATCATAAAATAATTTCTTACTCGGGAAGCATATTTGATTTCCTGGAAAAGAAGAAAATTGATTCTCTTAGGGAATTGGAAATCAATTGCAAAATCAAAGAAAGCAAACCTTCCCAGAAAACATTAGCTGGCAAGGAAAGCTACATAGAAAAAAAGGAACTTAATAAGTCGCTGAGAAAAATTACTAAAAGCATAAACAGCTGCGAATCATCCATAGAAAAGCTTGAAAATGAACTTGACGAGCTTTCAAAACAGCTCGAATCACCTTCAGTAAAAGAGTTTAATAATTCAGAGGAACAATCTATATTTTTAAAATACGGTAAATTTAAAAAAGAGCTGGATGAAAAAATGACACAGTGGGAAAATCTGCATTCTGCTCTTAAAGATTTAAGAAAAAAAATCGAAAGTCCGAATCCTGGCTGATAGATCCAGCTTTTGCAGTCAATATTACTGCATGTTTAATTTCCATAATTCCTGAGCTTTTTTCCAGTGAAAAGCAAAAAGAGGAATAGCAATTATAATCATTATCGAATTACTGATTATGCTTTTAAACGCAAAATTCCTTTCATTAGCAATAGAGCTTTGCATTTCTTCTTCAATTAATGCATTTAGCTCCTGCTCGCTCATGTCTTCATACATTTCTTTATATCCAGGCATCATGCTTGATTTTGTCATATAGGTATTAGGCTTAATGTAATTCACTATTGCATTGGCAAGACCAATTATGCCTATAATAAAAACTATTATCGCTATGACGCATACTATATAAAAATATATTTCTCTTACAAATACTCTTCTCTGCATCTTTATTCCTCCTTTTTGCTATAAAAATAAATAAAAATCCACCCTGGGAAACAAAAGAAATTAAAAAAATAATATTAAAAACAATTTTTTATCTTCTAATATGATAGTTTACATTCAGATAATTTTCAAAATTTATTATTTGGCTCCTGATAAAAATTCAGGGTGCTTTTAGATAATCAATATTAAAAGAGAAATTATATTCCAGTTTAAAAAAAAGAGAAAATAAACTAAATTATTATATGTAGGAAAACAATATGAGAGGGAGATAATGAAACCAAAAATTGCATTTATATGCATCGGTAATTCGTGCAGAAGCCAGATGGCTGAAGGTTTTGCAAAGAAGTATGTCTGTGATTATTTTGATATATTCAGCGCCGGAACAGAACCTGCCGAAACAGTAAATCCACTGGCTATTTCAGTTATGAAAGAAAAAAATATAGACATATCAAATCAAAAAACAAAACCTTTAAAAGATATCCCTGTTTTCATAAATTATATAATTACTATGGGTTGTGGCGTAAGCTGTCCTTTTATTCCTCATGACTATCAGGAAGACTGGGAATTAGATGATCCTGTAGGCAGGCCCATAGAAGAATTCAGGAAGACAAGAGATCTGATTGAAAACAAGCTTAATGATTTTCTTTTAAGGTTTAAAAATAATAATTTTACCTAATAAATAAAATGAGCAGGATAAAGCAAACATCTACGCTTATCGAACTGCTGCAAAAAAACATTAAAGAAAAAAACAGGTTTTTCTATTTTAGGGATAAGTACAGAACAACAAATATCAGTTTTGAAAAATTATATGAGTCAAGCCTTAAATTTTCCGCATATTTAAGACATAAAGGGATAAATATAAATGACAGGGTAATTATAAAAACTTCTAATCATTTTTACTGGACAGTAGTTTTTTTTGGATGCATTTTTAGCGGAACGATAATTGTGCCTGTAGATTCAAATTCTTCAAATGATTTTTTAGATATGGTCAATAAAAAAGTCCAGGCAAAACTTATATTATTTTCCATAAATGATATTAAAGAAAAAAGCATCCTCTCCTCTTTAAAGGCAGAAAAATTATTTATTGAGGATATCCAAAATATCATTGAAAAGTTTTCAGCAAATGAGGACATTGTATTTGATGTAAACGACAGCAATATAGCAGAAATAGTATTTACATCAGGTACAACATCAGTACCAAAAGGTGTTGTTCTGACTCATAAAAATATTTCCTCCAACCTTTTAGCTGCAAAACCGGTATTCGATAAGTGGATGATTTTATTCAGGCTGATGATAAATCCAAAAATACTTTCAATTGTTCCCTTAAGCCATATGTACGGCCAGGTTATTGGAATTTTTATTCCTCTTATTATAAAAAGTTCTGTTGTTTATTTTAACAGTATTATGCCTTCTGAGATAATTAAAGCGATAAAACAGGAGCATATATGGATATTAGGAATCTTGCCAAGGCTTTTATCTATCTTGAAAAATTATATTGTTTCAGCTTTTGATTTGGATAATGAGAAATTCCAGAACAAATATAACAGGCTGAGAAATAAAAAGTGGCAGCTCCGCGCTATATTGTTCTTCAAATTGCGAATAAAAATTGGCATAAGATTTATAGCTATTATCTCTGGCGGCGCAGCTCTCGAACCTCAGACAGAGGACTTTTTCAGATGTATAGCTTTTTCTGTTTTTCAAGGATACGGACTGACTGAGACAGCTCCGCTGGTAGCACTGACTGATCCTTCAAAAAACAAACAGGGATCTATAGGCAGTTTCCTTGAAGGTCAGGAAATAAAAATAATAAATAAAGAAGTTTATATCAAGGGAGATAATGTAAGTGAAGGGTATTATAAAGATGAAAAACTTACTTCAGAAGTCTTTAAAGATGGCTGGTTCAAGACCGGAGACATACTTGATATAGATAATAACGGTGATGTTTATTTCAGAAGCAGGGCTGATGATGTAATAATCAGGGACGACGGCATAAACATCTATCCTCAGGATATTGAAATCGTTTTAAACACTTTTACAGAAATCCAGGACAGCGCAGTAATAGAAATAGAAGTGAATAATATTAAGGAGTTACATGCCGTTCTTCTATTGAATAAAAAAGAAAAACTTAAAAACAATTTTAGGATTCGGGAAATCATATATCAGGCAAATTCAAAATTAAACCCATATCAGTACATAGATAGTTTCTCGATATGGGAATATGGTGATTTTCCCAGGACAACACTGTTCAAGCCAAAAAAAGATAAAATAGCCAACATAGTTATGCACAAGCTTAAAACAGATAAAAAGGAATTTATTTTAAACAAAGAAAATAATATATATGATAATAAAGCCGGGGCATCATCTATTTACGAAATTTTAAGAAAATTTAAAAGAATAAATGAAAATAAGCTAAGCGATAGCACATTGCTTGAAAAAGACCTTGGTTTTGATTCACTTGATATGATTGAATTATCTGCTGCACTGGAAGAAAAGCACGGTTTTGATTTTGACGGATTGAATATTTCAAAAAATACTACTTTAAAAGACATAGAGGAATATATAAAACATCCCGGGAAAGAAAAAACAAAACTGCCCTTTTTTATTTTTCCTTATGCCAGAATATTTATTTTTTTCCGGACATTAACTCAGTTTTTGATATTCCCTTTTATAAGAATTCTTTATAAAGCAGGATTATACAATATACATAATCTTGATGACGTAAATGAGCCAGTAGTTTTTGCAGCAAATCATAGTTCCCTTATAGACAGCCTTGTAATTTTATATTCTTTACCTTTAAAAATAAGGATTAAAATTGCAACAGTGATGTCTATAGAACATCACTTCAGCCACTTTTTTTATAAAAAAGGAAATTTTATAAGAAGAATTATAGAAGGAATAGCTTTTTATCTTTTTGTATGTTTTATACTCAATGTTATCCCCCTCTCCAGAACATATGGGTTTAAGCAAAGCCTGGAAAATATAGGTCGCCGGCTGGATAGCGGCTGGCATATTTTAATATTCCCTGAAGGCACTATAACCACAGATGGAGATATTAAAAATTTTGAACCAGGCATAGGTATTATTTTAAAAGATATGTCTGCATCTTTTATACCAGTAAGGGTAGAAGGATTGTTTAATATCCTCCACAACGGAATTTTACCTATCAAACATTTACCGAAAATACCAACTGTGAAAATCTTTATTGGTAAGAAAGCAAAGCTTAGAAACGGTACTTATAAGGAAATATCTGAAAAGGTAAGAGATATGCTGATATCAGCATAAATTTCAAACTTCCTCTAACTATTTTGATAATAATGTCAACAAATCTATTGATTATATTATTGTACTAATATTTATTATATGTTATATAAAAATATTATATACTTATATATATTAATTATTAATATATTTTATAAATTTTAATTATTGATAAAAATAAGTTACTAGCTCATTTAATAACCGACAAAGAAGGTTTTATGAAGAAAAAAATCAGCTTAATGATTATTGTCATCTGCTTATTGATTTCAATTAATACCCTTGGATTCCCCATTAAATTATTTGCAGAGGAAATCAATGTCAATTCCGGTGAAAGCTTGCAATCGTCTATAAATTATGTACTGGGAAATAGCTCCGATATTGATTATATTTATATTGGAAGCGGAACTTATGTGGAGCAAATCATTATAAATATACCTCCC
>JAQVJB010000049.1:11432-13251 GCA_028695395.1 Actinomycetota bacterium
AAGATAACTGGTGGGGTTCTGATTCAGGCCCTTATAATTCAGAGAATAATCCACTCGGAACTGGTGATTCTGTTGCAGATAATGTGGATTTTTATCCATTCCTGTTAGCGGATCCTTTCACCAGCGGAACTGCAGAAGACGATGAACAAAATAATGATCAGGGTGATGACGATAATAATAATAGCGATTCCCGGGACCCATCCGATAATTATGGAGATAATACGCCAGAAGATTATGGAAATAGCGGAAATGACTCTCCTTGTGGAAATTCTTATTTTTGCAATACTGATAATTTCTCTTTAAACTATTATTTTTCTTTATATGATTCCCCTTCAAAAGGATTTATAAAACTTCTTTATAACAGCATACTTGTACGGGAACCGGATATTGAAGGATTTAATAACTGGGTAAACCTTCTCGAAAATAATATTAAATGCGCTTCAGAAATTGCAGAATGCTTATTTTTTTCAGAAGAAAACAAGCCAAGAATTAAAAATAAAGACAATATTGAATTCCTGGAATATCTTTATTCCGGCATTCTTTTCAGGAATCCAGATAATCAAGGCTTTAATAGCTGGCTGGCTATCATCAATAATAGCGAACAAAGAAAATACTTATTTTCTTCATTTGTAAGCTCAGAAGAATGGAAAAATATCTGTACTGAATTTAACATAAATCCATGATATCGATATGAGTTTATTGCCCTTGTTCGTCTACCTTATCTTTTGTAAAAACTTATAATTGGTTTAAAAACAAAAAACTGCTAATATTTTTTATTAATTAAGTTCTATTAAGCTTACTAATTAATAAAACAATTTATAATGAAAAAAATAATAATTATTAGCAGTATTTTATTTATCTG
Organism: Actinomycetota bacterium; assembly: GCA_028695395.1. Taxonomy (GTDB): domain Bacteria; phylum Actinomycetota; class Humimicrobiia; order Humimicrobiales; family Humimicrobiaceae; genus Humimicrobium. The sequence continues at coordinate 12,295 of JAQVJB010000049.1, forward strand.
CAGATAAGGAGAAATAAATGAAAAATTTTACTTACTTTAATCCTATAAAAATAATATTCGGAAGAGAAAAAGAAAAGAAAGTCGGAGCTGAAGTCAAAAAATATGGCAATAGAGTCCTTCTGCACTACGGTGGTGCAAGCATTAAGAAATATGGCTTATATGAAAAAGTAATTAAATCATTGAAAGATGAAAGTATAGAAGTTTTTGAACTTGGAGGAGTGCAGCCTAACCCGAGACTCGGTCTTGTTTATGAGGGAATTAAAATATGCAAAAAAAATAATATTGATTTTATTCTCGCTGTTGGCGGCGGAAGCGTAATAGATTCTGCCAAAGCCATTGCCAGCGGAGTAAATTATCCTGGCGATGTTTGGGAATTATATTCTTCTTCTGATAAAAAATTTGCTGAAATAATACCTTTGGGAGTAATTCTTACAATCCCTGCTGCCGGCAGCGAGGGAAGCGACAGCAGCGTAATCACTAAAGAAGAAGGAATGTTAAAAAGGTATTGCGGGCATCCTGATATGCAGCCAAAATTCTCAATCCTTAATCCTGAATTGACATTTACCCTTCCGCCGGAGCAGACAGTTTATGGTATTTCGGACATACTTGCACACCTTATGGAAAGATATTTTACCAGAATCGAAAATGTAGACCTTACAGACAGGCTCATAGAAGGTACCATGAAATCTCTTATTAAAAACGCCTATCTGGTAAAAAAGACTCCTGATAATTATGATGTAAGGGCAGAGATAATGTGGTGCGGGACGATTGCCCATAATGGTCTTCTTGATACAGGAAGAATCGGAGACTGGGCATCTCATGACATCGAACATGAGCTAAGCGGCATCTACGATATTGCCCACGGCGCAGGCTTGTCAGTTATATTCCCGGCATGGATGAAATATGTTTATAAAACCGGCATTAAAAGATTCGCACAGTTTGCCTCAAGGGTATGGG
>JAQVJB010000050.1:0-2771 GCA_028695395.1 Actinomycetota bacterium
TTGTTGTTTGGGCTTCAGTAGTATTTACCACTGTAGTTTTGCTTGCCAAAGTTGTCTCTGGGATATCTGGCATATTAATTATCGGTGGGATGATTGTCATGAAAATGGCAACAAAAAAAGTTGCACCCGAAATATAAATAAATTTTAAGAAACCTTTTGCTCTATTCTTATTATCTTTTGAATTAATTGCGTATAAGATGACAAAAAATATTATAAATATTATTCCAAAAATCAATAAAAGAATGCCTATTGCAGTTAATAGGGCAATTCCTTTTACAGCAAGTAACAAGATTAATAAAATTAAGAGAAATAATCCACCAAATATTCCTAAAAATAAAGTAGATGCTGATCTTTTTTTCTTTAACTGAGATTCTTTTTTGGCTTCTTGAAAAAAGTCTTTTTTTTGTTGATCAAATTGGTCAACCTTTATTTCTTTTGACATAACTCTGGCTTGCTCTATCCAATCACTTACCATCGAGGGAGTGGGAAGTTTTCTTACATATTTTGAGGAATTATTAATTTCAACGATTCTTTCATATAAATTGTCAGCATTTCTTAATGCGAGTTCTTTAACTGAATCAACTCCAGCTTCTTCCAATAAGTCAGAGTATTCTTCACCTACACCTTTAATTCTAAATAAATCTGAGATGTTTACCCATTCGAGTATAAGCTTGTAGGGTATGTCAGTTTTTTTTGATATTTCATTTATTCCATTAAAAGTAGAGCCGTACTTTAGGAGGTCTTCTGTGGTTTTTATTCCAATATAACTAAGTTTTTTCTTATATTCTGGCCCTATTCCTTCAATATCGATTATATTAGCCAAATTTCATTCCTTTATTTAGAAAAACTTTAATACTTGAAATTTATATTAAACACAATACTATCTATGAATTATATTATATAAGTATTTTATTTAATTGAAAACTAATTTAATATTAATTTTATAATAGTTTTATATTTATCTAAATATATTAATGGTAGGATGTTTTTTTATTTAAAAATTAATTTATTTAAAAAACCAATAAATTTTCTTAATACTTTTAGAGCAGTATTGTTTGCTTTGAAAAATTAGTAGGAAATCTTTAATTTAATTGACTTAAAACTGTAAGAACGTTATGGTCCAAAAATATTTCAGTATTTTGTGAAAGCATATGGTATGAATTCCTGCTATTTAGTGAAGAGCCAAATTATACGTCCCTAAATTGAAGGCATTACATTACCGCTGCATACAGGAAGATAGACACCTGTTATAGAAGCAGCCAGATCTGAAGCAAGGAAACAAACTGCATTTGCTACTTCAATATCTGTAGCTCTTCTTCCCAAAGGCAATCTTTCTATATAGGGAAAATCCTGATTTATATTTTTCTCACTTCCATCAGTATTGCGGCACCCATCGCTTATAATCCATCCAGGAGCAACCTGATTCACTGTAATATTGTATCGGCCTACCTCTCTTGCCAGAACACGTAAAACACCATCCATTCCCCTTTTACCGGACACATATGCGGATTGTGTTATAAAATTCTGCATTGAGCACTCAGTATTTATCCCTATTACCCTTCCATATTTTTGCTTTATCATGTCGGGGACAAATGCTTTTGACATGTAAACATTGTGCATTATACATGATTTAAACTGGCTTTCATAATCTTTCGGGTCTTGCTCCAAAATATTTTTCCAATCTATTTGTATGACTGCATTATTAACAATTATGTCAGCTGTTCCCAGACATTGTAATATTTCGTTTTTCATCGACATAATTGAATTAAAATCAGTTACATCTGCGCGTACGGTGATAGCTTTGACGGAATATTTTTTCTGGATTTCATTTTTTAATTCACTTGCAAAATCTTTTTTGTTGTAATAGCAGATCCCGACATCAGCTCCGCATTCAGCCAGAGAGCGTATAATTGTTTGTCCGAGTTTTCCTGTGGCGCCTGTCACAACTGCAGTTTTATTTGTTAAATCAATTTTCATAGTGTCTCCTGCTATATAAAGTATTTTAATCGCTATAGGTCTAAATAATAAAAGCTTTCATCTTGATTATTATTATATACTGGATTTTTTCTCTATAGTAATAATTTAAAACAGGTATTTTATCTCAAAATATAAAGATTGAATGTTTTGATTTCATTATTATGTTAAAATCAAATCTTAATTGTTAACAATTTAAGTTTATAAATTTATTAAGAATGGAGCGAGCAATAATGATAACCTATTCGGTATTTTACCCGTATAAAAAAGACTCTTTTTTTGATATTGATTATTATCAAAACAATCACCTGAAAATACTAAAAGGATATTTTGGCAATGCTTGTAAAGGCATTATTGTTTTAAAGGGTAAACAGAGCGATGGTGCAGAACCTGATTTTGCTTGTGTCTGTCACATTTTTGTTGATACAGAGGAAAAGTTTTTAAAAATTATGGAAAAAGCAAAACCCGAGTTATTAGCTGATGTAAAAAATTATACTGACATAAAGCCATTCTCTAAGATTTTTGAAGTTTCTATGCAGGAATAGAAATATTAGTTTTTATAAATAGGAAAAAGGCATTATTTTACAGACCTCTTCCTTATATTATATAGATGATTCAATAACTTTTTTATGTAATCTCACATATTCACAGCTTGGCTCCATTCCGCAATTTCGACAAATTAAATCATATGCTGAATTTAAAGTATTGCAATTCAGGCAGGAATAATGTTTTATCTTTTCATCGAACCATTTTTCAAATCCAACTTCAGCAATCCGGTTTTGATTTTTCCATAACTC
>JAQVJB010000050.1:2871-13207 GCA_028695395.1 Actinomycetota bacterium
GCCTTTCAAATAAGGATCCAGCTTTCAAGATGGGTAGCTGAAGGTAAAATTATACAAATAAAAAGAGGCCTTTATGCAATTGCAAGACCATATAGAAATCAAGAACCACATCCTTTCTTGATTGCAAACATGATTAAAAAAGCTTCCTACATAAGTCTTCAATCCGCTTTGGAGTATTATGGTATCATACCCGAATATGTCCCTAAGATTACCAGTGTTACTACTGGAAGACCAGGAGTAGTTCATAGCAAACTTGGGGTATTTATATTTAAACATTTAAAAAAAGATTTATTCTGGGGTTATCAAGAACAGGAAGTCATCAGAGGGGCTACGGTTTTTATTGCCAGGCCAGAAAAGGCTTTGCTTGATCTCATTTATCTTACTCCAAATTCAGATAACGATGCATATATTGAGGAATTAAGGTTGCAAAGGTGTGAAAAAATAAATATAGAATTACTGATACATTATGCAAAAGACTTTAAGAAGCCTAAGATGGAAAGGGCAACGAATTTATTAAAAAAAGTAATCATAAATAAACGATGAAGGATTATATAAGACAAATAATAGTAGAACATAAAAACATCTTTTCAAAACGCTCTGTTGTGAGGGAATATCTGCAATCTCGTTTACTACAAATCCTCCAGGAAGAGAAAGCATTTTTAAACATAGCTTTTCTTGGTGGTACATCTTTACGTTTTCTCTATTCTATTCCCAGATATTCAGAAGATCTTGACTTTTCAATAATTGGCAAAGAAGCTGTAAAATTTGATGATATATTAAATAATGTAATGAAAAGTTTTCAATTAGAAAATTATAAGGTAGAAATAAAAAAGAGCAAAGAAAAAACAGTCTTGTCTGCTTTCATAAAGTTCCCATCACTGCTTTACGAACTAGATTTATCTCCATATCAGGATGAGACTTTATCAGTAAAAATAGAGATTGATACAAATCCACCACAAGGAGCAAATACAGAGGTCACACTTATCAGAAAATATGTTTTACTTAATATATTACATTATGATAAGCCATCACTTTTTGCAGGTAAGCTTCACGCTATACTCGCAAGGAAATATATAAAGGGAAGAGACTTATTTGACCTTATTTGGATTTTAGCAAACTCACAATGGCCTATGCCAAATATTCTATTACTTAACAATGCTTTAAAGCAAACTTCCTGGAAAGGTCCTGAAATAGATCAAAATAACTGGAGAGATATAATTTCTTTACGTGTAAAAGAAATAGATTGGGAAAAAGCAAAAAAAGATACAGTGCCTTTTTTAGAACGTGAAGCAGAAAAATATTTATTAACCAAGGATAATTGTCTAAATCTTTTAAATAATTTTGATGAATAAATGGCTTTCAGAAAAGTCACAGACGAGGACAAATTTGGCTCCCCGAGTAGGACTCGAACCTACAACCCTTCGGTTAACAGCCGAATGCTCTACCATTGAGCTATCGAGGAGCGAAGAAAAAAATAAAATTTACTAAGTCAGCAAGCGACCAAAACGCTATATATTATAATTAAACAAAGTGCTTATTTCAAGTATATTTTCTATCCTTCAAGATAATCTTTTAAAGGACCGCTTCTGCTTGGATGCCTTAATTTCGAGAGTGTTTTGCTTTCAATCTGTCTTATTCTTTCCCTGGTGACGCCAAACTCTCTTCCAACTTCTTCAAGAGTACGGGGATGACCATCATTTAACCCGAACCTGAGCTGTATTACTTTACGTTCTCTATCATTTAAAGTATTTAAAACCATCTGAAGCTGTTCCTGCAGCATTGTAAAAGAAGCCGCATCGCTAGGCGCCTCGACTTCCTGGTCTTCTATAAAGTCTCCAAGATGACTGTCCTCTTCCTCGCCAATAGGTGTTTCAAGAGAAACAGGTTCCTGGCTGATTTTCATTATCTCACGGACTTTATCCGAAGTTATTTCCATCTGTTCAGCGATTTCTTCCGGATTAGGTTCTCTTCCAAGTCTTTGCAAAAGCTGCCTCTGCACTCTTATCAATTTATTTATTGTTTCTACCATGTGGACAGGAATCCTTATTGTCCTTGCCTGATCTGCAATAGCCCTGGTTATTGCCTGCCTTATCCACCATGTAGCATATGTAGAAAATTTATATCCCTTTTTATAATCAAACTTCTCAACTGCTCTAATAAGACCAAGGTTGCCTTCCTGTATCAAATCAAGAAAAAGCATACCTCTGCCGACATATTTTTTAGCAATACTTACTACCAGCCTTAAGTTAGCCTCTACCAGTCTTCTCTTTGCTACCATATCGCCTTTTTCAATTCTTTTCGCCAGCTGGACTTCTTCCGCAGCAGTAAGCAATCTTACTTTACCTATTTCCTTAAGATACATTCTTACAGGATCATTGGTAGGCGACTTGATGCCCAGATCCATTTTATTTATTTTTAAAAATTCTTCATTTTTCTTCTTTTTTATTACAGTATCTATTTCCTCTTCTTCTTCATTAACTATTTCAATACCGAGGTTTTGTATTACATCATAGATATTATCTATCTGTTCAATTGTAAGGTCTATCTCAGACAGAGTCTCAGTTATATCCTCTTTGGCAAGTACCCCCTCTTCTTTGCCCTTACTTATTAGTTCCTTAACTTCTTCAAGCTTGAATTCAGAACCTTTTTTCATAAATTATCACCTCAAAAATTTATATATAAACTTAAATATTATTAATAATAATCGAAACTAATATTATATAATTTAAATTATTACTTTCAAGTAATTATTTTTATTTTTCTGTATTTGTTTCCAGGGATTTTTTCTTATTTTCAAATTCAATATGAAGCTTACAAAAATGAAGATATTCTTTTTCAAGCAGCTTCACTTCCTCTTCTTTTTTGATTTCCTCCAGATTGCTTATCTCTACTTCTTTTATTTTTTGCTCAATTGAAGAAATCTTGTTTTTTAGCAGCTCTATTTTTTCATTTAAAAAAAGTTTCTTAAGGTAAACTTCAACTTCTCTGCAAGTTTTTTCAAAATTTAAAAATCCAGGATTAGAAAAATAAATATAATTATATATTTTACTTAATTTATCATTACCAAGCTCTTCAGACGAAATTATTAAAGGAAAGTTTATTTTCTTTTGATTTTCAATTTCCAGATTTATTTTTCTTTTAACAGTTTCAAACAATCTTCTTGTATCTTCAAACCTGAAAAGCTCCTGGTTTAAATTAAGAATCGTATTGTCTTTATCATGGCCGTGTATCAGCAGCTGGAGAGCTTCAATTTCCTTCTTTTTCTGAGGATTTAAATTCCTGGATTCGAACTCCTCGTATGGATTTTCTTCTTGTTTATCTTCCCCCTGTTCATATTTATTATCCTTAATTGACTTTTTGTCAATATGTTTTTTAAGCATCTCCTCAAGCAGCATGCTTTCATTAAGATTTAGTTTGCCGGCAATCTTTTTAATGCATTCTTCCTGAACCATGCTGGAAGATAAAGACCCTATAAACCCAAGAAGTTCGTTTGCAGCCCTTAATTTTTCTGTAAGATTTTTTATATTGTATTTTTCAATAATATTATCAATAGAAAAATCTATAATATCTATGGAATCATTCACCTTTCCCAGAAACTTTTCTGCCCCCTTCTGGATTACATAATCTGCAGGATCAAAGCCTTTTTCAAGAATGCAAACCCTTATGCTTATATTATTCTCATTATAAAGATCCAGATTTTCATTATATTCCTTAAGCCTTTCAATACCTTTTACAGATGCGCTCACCCCTGCCTGGTCACTGTCAAAAACAAGCACTATATTTTTAGTGAATCTTCCGATTAATTTAATCTGCTCTGATGTAAGGGCTGTTCCAAGACTGGCAACTGAGTTAAATATTTCATTTTCATACAAGGAAATTACATCCATATATCCTTCTACAATCAAAGCCATATCTTTTTCGACAATACTGTTTTTTGCTTCAAAAATACCATAAAGATTTTTACTCTTTGAAAAGATTTTTGTCTCAGGTGAATTCACATACTTAGCTTTTTTAATTTCAAAATTTTTGAATTTTCTTACTTTTTCAGTACTTGTAAATGTCTTAGGTGTTTTATTAACACTGTTTTCAGTAGTTTTCTCTTTTAAATCATTATCTGAAATAAAATTTTCCGGTATTATCCTTCCGCCAAATGCAATCGTCCTTCCCAATAAGTCCCTTATGGGAAATATTATTCGTCCCCTGAACCTGTCAAATTTTTTTTCAGGCCTGTTGCTATCTTTCTGGGAAACAGTACATAAACCAGTCTCAATCAATTCATTGTCAGTAAAATTCCTTGAACGGGCAAATTTTATAAAACTGTCCCATGTATCTGGAGAATATCCTATTTCAAATTTTTTTAAAGACTCTTCTGATATTTTTCTGGATTTTAAATATGACAAAGCCTTTCTGCCTGTTTTACTTTCAAAAAGGACATAATTATAGTACTTCCTTGCCTGTTCGTTAAGCTCAATCAGCCTGCTCTTTTTCTCTTCCTTTTCAAAGCTTCCGGTTTCAACATATTTGAGGGTATATCCCGTTTTTTCTGCAATTACTTCAACTGCTTCAATAAAGCTCAGGTTTTCCGTTTTCATCATAAACGAAATTACATCTCCTCCATTTCCGCAGCCAAAGCAGTGATATAGCTGGGTCTGAGGATCGACTATAAAAGACGGCGTTTTCTCTTTATGGAAAGGACAAAGACCTATAAAATTCTTACCGGATTTTTTAAGATTCACATAATTAGACACAATGCTGATGATATCCGTATTTTGCTTTAGTTCGGCTACTTCGCCTTCTTTTAATGATTTTACCATTTTGCTATCTTATTATTTCCCATTTCTCGGGTATAAATATTTCAGTAAACTTATAAAGTGCAAATCTGTCTGTCATATTTGATATATAGTCTCTTATAAGTATTATCCTTGTTTTGAAATCAATTAATTCAGCAATATTGTCATCCTGAAAATTAATATTGTTTTTCAGATTGTAATCTTCTATGAAAGAATCGAAATTATCAGCGTAATATTCAAAAAGTTCTCTTAATATCTTTTCAGTTTTACGTTCCTCAAGCTTTACAGGACTCCTGAGATAAAGGTTTTTAAATAAAAAATCCCTGAGACTGAAAAGCGAATCACTGACTTCAGGACTTATTATTATATCGTCTCTGTCCGTACTTCTCTTTACGATGTCAAGGACAATTGTATTTATCCTTTCCCTGTGACTCTTACCCAAAACTGAGATATCCTTTTCGGGTAAATCATTTTCAGAAAATATCCCTGCTCTCAGGGCATCATCTATATCATGATTTATATAAGCTATTTTATCAGACAGTCTGACTATCTTCCCTTCCAAAGTCTCAGGAATATATTCCCCTGAATGATTTCTTATTCCATCAAGAACTTCAAAAGTCAGATTTAAGCCTTTTCCATTTTTTTCTATCTCCGTGACAACTCTTATGCTTTGTTCATTGTGAAGAAAACTGCTTTTCTCTCCCAATCTTTCCTTAGTGATTTCATCAAGGACTTTTTCTCCGGCATGGCCAAAAGGGGTATGTCCCAAATCATGCCCCAATGCAATCGCTTCAGTAAGTTCTTCGTTTAAAAAAAGTGCTTTTGCTATTGTCCTTGATATCTGGGATACTTCCAGCGTATGAGTAAGCCTGTCTCTGTAATGATCGCCTTCAGGATTAAAGAAAACCTGAGTCTTGTGCTTAAGGCGCCTGAATGATTTGCAATGTATTATGCGGTCCCTATCCCTCTGAAAACAGGTCCTTATTTCGCACTCAGGCTCCTTGATGGCTCTGCCTTTTGAAAGCGAACTTAATGTTGCATATTTAGACAGAAATTTTTTTTCTTTATTTTCAAAGGTTTCTCTGATTGTCATTGAAATGTAAAAAGCAAAGTTAGATATTAATTAAATTATATAACTAATACCTAACTTTTACTTTAATTTTGTTTAAAACATTACTTTAAAAACAAATTATTTATTAATACTGGGAAAAAATCAATTTTTTACCTCAGTATTTCATTAATTATTTTCTTCTTTTTTTATTGCAGCCTGAGCAGCAGCCAGTCTGGCAATCGGAACTCTGTAAGGTGAGCAGCTAACATAATTAAGACCTTGATTTGCACAGAATTCAACTGAACTTGGTTCGCCGCCATGTTCACCGCATATACCCACTTTTAGGTCTTTTCTTACAGATTTACCTTTTTCAAAAGCAATCTTTATAAGGTTTCCTACGCCTTTCTGGTCTAGTACTGCAAATGGGTCTTTCTCAAGAATTCCCCTTTCAAGATACTCGGGGAGTATCTTGCCAAAATCATCTCTTGAAAAACCGAATGTCAGCTGAGTAAGGTCATTTGTGCCAAAGCTGAAGAACTCAGCTTCCGTTGCAATCTCATCAGCAGTAATACAAGCTCTCGGAATCTCTATCATGGTGCCGACCTTATAATCGAACTTAACATTATTTTCTTTCATTACTTCTTCTGCAATTCCAACAATCTGTTGTCTTAATATCTTAACTTCATTGACGATACCAACCACAGGAATCATAACTTCAGGTAAAACATCTTTACCTTCCTTAACCAGTTCAGCAGCTGCTTCAAAAATAGCCCTTGCCTGCATATCACATATTTCAGGATAAGTTATCGAAAGCCTGCACCCTCTATGCCCAAGCATAGGGTTAATTTCATGAAGAGAAACAATCGTTGCTTTCATTTCTGCATAAGACATGCCAAGCTCTTTTGCTATTTCCTTTATATCGTCTTCATCTGTAGGAAGAAACTCATGCAAAGGCGGATCAAGAAGCCTGATTGTCACAGGTAATCCATCCATTACTCTTAACAGTCCTATAAAGTCTTCTTTCTGCATGGGAAGAAGTTTTGCTAATGCTTTTTTTCTTCCTTCCACGTCTCTTGAAGCAATCATTTCTCTCATTGCTTTAATACGCACGCCTTCAAAGAACATATGCTCAGTTCTGCAAAGGCCAATACCTTCAGCGCCAAATTTTTTAGCGACTTCAGCATCTTTAGGCGTGTCTGCATTAGTTCTTACGCCGAGTTTCCTGAATTCATCTACCCATTTCATAAACATTTCAAAATTGCCGGATATTTCAGGGTCAATAGTAGAGATTTGACCTAGGAAAACTTCACCCGTAGAACCATCAAGAGTTATCCAGTCTCCTTTTTTAACTTTAACACCTTTAACTGTGAAATATTGCTCGTTCTCAAATACTTTAATTGTTTCACAACCGGCTACACAACATTTACCCATTCCTCTTGCTACAACAGCGGCATGTGAAGTCATGCCTCCTCTTGCAGTCAAGATCCCCTGAGACACTGCCATACCCTGGATGTCTTCAGGAGAAGTTTCAGTTCTTACCAGTACGACTTTATCAAGCTCAGATTCCTGTACAGCTGTTTCTGCATCAAAAACAACCCTGCCTACTGCGGCACCCGGTGAAGCAGGAAGACCTTTGGCAATCTGCTGAGCTTTTTCTTTTGCTTTGGGATCAAGCTGTTTGTGAAGAAGCTGATTCAACTGATCAGGGTCAACTCTCATTACAGCCGTTTTTTTATCTATTAATTTTTCGTTAACCATATCAACAGCAACTTGAAGTGCTGCAGCAGCAGTCCTCTTTCCTGTCCTGGTCTGCAGCATATAAAGTCTGCCTTCCTGGAAAGTAAATTCCATATCCTGCATATCTTTATAGTGCAGCTCTACTTTATTGAAAATATCAATAAGCTGATTATAGATTTCTGGCATTTCTTTATGAAGCTGGTCAAGGTCTTTGGGAGTCCTTATCCCTGCAACTACATCTTCACCCTGTGCATTTGTAAGGTATTCTCCATAAACTTTTCTTTCACCTGTCGATGGATTTCTGGTAAATGCAACACCGGTTCCTGAATTATCTCCCATATTTCCAAAAACCATGGTCTGTATATTGACACCGGTTCCAAGATTATGAGGAATATCATTAATATTTCTATAAGTTATAGCTCTTTTATTATTCCATGATTTAAAAACAGCATTTATGGACATTTTCAGCTGCTCTATCGGGTCCTGTGGAAATTCCTGGCCTGTTTCTTTATTGATAATTGCTTTGTAATTAGCAACCAATTCTTCCAAGTCTTCAGCATTGAGCTCAGTATCAAGTGTTACATTTTTTTTATCCTTGATAGCCTGAATAGCTGCCTCAAATTTAGAATGCTCTACTTCCATAACGACATCGCCGAACATCTGGATAAATCTTCTGTAAGAATCCATACCGAATCTTTTATTACCGGTTTTTTTAATAAGTCCCTGAACTGTCTTATCGTTTAAACCAAGATTAAGTATGGTGTCCATCATTCCTGGCATTGAAAAAGCAGAACCTGACCTTACCGAAACAAGTAAAGGATTTGATTCATCGCCTAATTTAAAACCTATTTCTTTTTCAAGTTTTTTTAGATTTTCAACTACCTGATCCAGTAATCCTTCAGGCCACTTCTGGCCAACTTCATAATAAAGGTTGCATGCCTCAGTAGTGATGGTAAAACCCGGAGGAACAGGAAGACCTATGTTTGTCATCTCTGACAAATTAGCACCTTTGCCTCCTAAAAGAATTTTCATGTCTTTTGTACCCTCTCCAAAGTAGTACACGTATTTTTTCTGCGTCATTTTATAACCTTTCTTCTCAATAAGATTTGAATTTGAAAAATTCACGTTTTATTATTTTTATATTGCTATAACAGAAAAGTCAGCAATACTTAAATACAGGCTAAGTATTTCCCCTATCAGGCTTATCCTGTTATTCCTGACTGATTCATCTTTATCCATAATAAGTACTTCATCAAAAAAGCTGTCGATTGTCTGCCTGAATCTTATGATCTCTCTAATAGATTCTTCGTACCTTCCAGACAGATTATTCTTTTTTACCTTTTCTCTTTTTTCAATCAACTCTCCATAAAGAGCTTTTTCATGTTTTTCTTTTAAGAGCTCCTCTTTTATATCAAAAAAAGCTTTATTTTTCGATATATTCTTACATCTTATCATCGGAGTCACTATATCTTCAAAAAGCCCTTCAAGAATTATTGTCTCGATAGCTTCATATCTTTTTCTTATTTCCTTTACAGACTTGCATCCTGAATTGATTATGGCATCTATTATATCTGCCTTTTTCCCCTCTTTTTCATATAGGAATTTAAGTCTTGCTGCAATAAAGGCAAAAATATCTTCTGCTTTTCTATCCTTATCCTGATTTCCGGAAACATCAAAGATATCGTATAAGCTGATACAGTAATCAATTATTTTTCCAAGATCAATATCGAATTCTTTATCAATCAAAGACTGTATTATTCCTGTCGCCCTTCTTCTTAAAGCAAAAGGGTCTTCCGAGCCAGAAGGAATATTGCCTGCCAGGAACATTCCGGTAATAGTATCAAGTTTGTCTGCAAGAGAGAGTATTGTCCCTATAAAAGTCTGTGGCAGGATATCTCCGTAAAATCTCGGGAGATAGTGCTCAAAAATTGCCTGGCAGACTTCATATTCTTCTTTTCGTTCTTTTGCATATTCTCTGCCGACAACACCTTGAAGTTCAGGAAATTCAACAACAAGGTTTGTAACCAGGTCGGTTTTACATAAATGTGAAGCTCTTATGCAGTCATCCACTGATTTTTTATCTTCTGTAAGATTATTCTGCTTTAATTCATTTAAAATATAAATGCAGATTTTTTCGAGTCTTTCCTGTTTATCATACATAGTTCCAAGACCTGAATAGAAAATGACCCCTTTAAGCTTCTCTATCCAGTTTTCCCAGGAATGTTTTTTATCCTCAGAGTAAAAGAAAGACGCATCTGACAATCTTGCCTTTAAAACTCTCTCATTTCCTTTTATTATAAAATTATCTTTATCTTCGATGCCGTTCTGGACAACCGCAAACTTTGGAATTATTTCTCCACTACTATTCATAACAGCAAAGTATCTCTGATGATATTCTATAGCCTTAATAAGTATTTCATTTGGAAGAATCATAAAACTATCAGGAAAATCACCTATAAGAACATTAGGGATTTCAACAAGATTTACTACCTCTTCCAGCAGCTCTTCATTTATTATTATTTTCAGCTTTTTTGAATGTTCATTTTCAATATACTTGATTTTCTTTAGGATAATGTTCCTTCTTTTTTCATTATCAAGAATGACTTTACCTTCCCTCTCAAGGAAATCAATATAATTGTTAGCGTTTTTTACTTTTATTTTCCCTTCTGAAAGGGTCCTGTGCCCGAAAGTAAAATCATAACTTTCAATACTTTCAATTTTGACTTTTATTATTTCATCTCCGAAGACAGCCAGTATC
>JAQVJB010000051.1 GCA_028695395.1 Actinomycetota bacterium
GAGCCTGAAGTGCTCATGTTTTTTCTCCGGAGAGGATTAATTGGAAAAGAAAAGCAGAAAAGAACCCATTATTACTTTGATAATAATGCTGATAATTGCAGCTGTTATCGTAAGCTGGATTACGGGCTTATGGAGCTGTGAAAACGGAAAAAAGAATTTAAACGAACAGACAAAACTATCAATTGCTGATTATATTAATTCAGTATCTGTTTTAATTCAGCATTCAAATAAGACAGCTGTTAATTATTTTATTCTGCTAAATCAGGTAAAAGATATAACCCGGGAAGAACTTGATAAGAACCTTTCAGACATAATCGAAGAAAGCAAAATAAATCTTCAAAACTGCCAGGAGATGAACCCTCCTGAATCTTTTGAAGTCGCACATGGTTACTTGAAGCTGGTTCTTGATTTACGGACCAAAGCATATGAGAACTTTAAGCCTGCGCTCTTTAATGCACTTCAAAATATAGGAGAAGAGATAGCAGTCTCTCAAATCACTAATTCATTTCTAAACATGTATATGAGCGATGAGATATATAAATATTTTCAGGATGAAATAAAAACTGCAGGAGAAAATATTGAGATAAATAATCTTACAATATTAAGCTCAAAAATACTGAGGGAAAATGAGCTGATTGACCCGGAAAACGTTGCTAAATTTATTACTGATATTAAAACAGTTGCCAATCTTCAGGAAAGAAGGGGTACAGCCCTTATAACTGATTCCATAGAATTTAATCCCCGCATAATAAACCAGCAAGGGGAGTATCTGATACTTGCCAAAGGCAATGAAGTCAGCGTGACTATGATAGTGGAAAATCAGGGGAATGTTTCAGAAAAAGATGTGATAGTCGTAATGAGCTACAGCACGGAAGATAATCCCAAAGCAGATGAAAAGACATATACTATTGCTTCTATCGAGCCTTCTGAACAGAAATCTGTGACAATATCAGGATTTCAGGCATTTCCAGGATTAAGATGCAGTATGTCGATTGAGGTGAAGCCTGTTCAGGGAGAAAGTGTCCTGACAAACAATACTGCTTCTTATAAATTTATGGTAGAGAAGTAAAAAATCATATGAATTTAGCTTTTTTTAGGTTTTCCAAGTCATCAAATTTAAAAATTTTACATATTCCTGATTTAATATATAATATTTTAATCATTTGCATAATTGTAATTATCTGTTATAAAATTTTTTAATAATGAGTGAAGAAAAAAACAAGACATATACTTTAATTATTTATTCCGGACCAAAAGACAGGATAAAGAAATTATCATTTTCCCAGAATCTTTTAAGATTCCTTTATGTTTTTATAATAATAGTTGTTGCTGCAGTGGCTATTCTTGTTTCAAATCTATATATTACCAGGCAAAAGCTTGATGAGAAAATCGCTGAGATAGAGAGAATAGAATATAAAATTAACTATAAAGAAGTCGAACTGGTAAATCTTGAAAAAAAGACAAGTGAGATTCAGTCAAAAACAAAACTGCTCGAAAATTATCTGAAAGAAGTTAAAGAGCTTGACAAGCTGGTAAGGAATATAACGGGACAGGGCGGCTATGAAGGAGAAGTAACTATTTATGATAACGGTCTTAATGCCGACCTGGAAATATTACAAGATCCAGATGAAATATTTTATTATGGTTTTGACCAGGAAGAAGAGCTGGACGACATAAATGTAATGCTTGACGATCTTTTAAATAAAGCTCCTGAACTTGCAGTCAGTCTTGAAAATGACAAGAAAAATATGGAAGATTACATATATGTAATGGAGCACACACCTTCGATATGGCCTACATGGGGAAGGGTTACATCTACGTTTAATGAAAGAAGATGGGGAAGTGTACATAAAGGCTTAGATATTGCCAACAGTACTGGAACTCCTATCTCAGCTACTGCTTCCGGGCTAGTAATATATACAGGCTGGCATGGCGGCTATGGTCAGAAAATAATGATATACCATATGGACAAATATACGACTGTATATGCCCATTTAAGTGATATATATGTAAACGTTGGTGATAAAGTGACACAGGGACAGATTATTGGTGAAATGGGAAGTACTGGCAGAAGCACAGGCCCGCATCTTCATTATGAAGTTTTGGTAGGCGGAGTTCCTAATAATCCGAAGGATTTTCTACCTTAAGCATATTTATTTTTAAGAATTATCATAATAAGTTTTTTTAAAATAAATCATGAAAAAAATATCTTATTTGGGACCAAGAGGTACTTTTACGGAAGAAGCTCTTTTCAGTTTTTATAAAAATGCCAAAGAAATTAAATCTGAACCACTGGGGACAATAGTTGATGTAATCAAAAGCATTGACAGGGGCGATGCTGACGAAGGACTGATACCGATAGAGAATTCGCTTGAAGGCTCGGTCAATATCACTCAGGATATTCTTACTTTTGAAAGTGAAGCTAAAATAATAAGAGAAATCACTATCCCTATCAGGCACAATCTGATTGGTAAAAAATATGTTGATTTAAAAAAAATCAAAAAAGTGATTTCCCATCCACATGCTACTGCGCAGTGCAGGTCATTTTTAAATAACAAATTGCACGGTGTTGAAGTAATTGCTGCCAATAGTACGGCAGAAGCAGTTAAAAAAATACTTGATTTAAATGATGATACTGCCGCTATCGGTACTAAAATAGCTGCGGAACTTTACGGACTTTCTATTATTGAAAAGGATATAGAAGATTCAAGAGACAATAAAACAAGATTTATTTTTGTCGGAAACTATATACCTCAAAAAAGCGGACAGGATAAAACATCGATAGTGTGTTTTTTAAAGAAAGATAAGCCTGGAAGTTTATATAAGATATTGAAAGAATTTGCAGATAGAAATATAAATCTAACTAAAATAGAATCAAGGCCTGCAAGAAAAAATATCGGGGATTATGTTTTCATGATAGATATCGAGGGGCATCTACACGATAAAAAAGTCTTTGAAGGCATTGAATCTTTAAGACGCAATGTTTATATGATAAAGATGCTTGGTTCTTATCCTATATGGAAGGAATCATAAAATATAAATAAGGATAATCGGGAGAAAAGAATTGATAGATATTGACCTATTCCGGAAAAGCCCTGAAATATTCAGGGAAGAAATTAAAAAAAGAAATATGAAGATAGATATTGATAAGGATATTGAGTTCGATGCTGCCAGAAGAAAACTTATTGCTGAGGTTGATGAATTAAGAGCATTAAAAAATGAAAATTCAAAAAGAATGCCCAAACTTTCAGGTGAGGAAAGAGAACAGGCAATATCTGAAATGAAAAAAATAAATGAACGTCTGGGCATTATGGAAAAAGATTTGCTGGATAAAAATGAAGAATTTAATTTAAGACTTTCAAACTACCCGAATATTTCTCATGAAAGCACTCCTGTGGGGAAAGATGAAAATGATAATGTGCCAATATCTTTTTTCGGAGATAAGCGGGAATTTGATTTTGAAATAAAAAATCATATTGAACTTGGTAAATCGCTTGATATTCTGGATGATGAAAAAGGCGCTCAATTGAGCGGTGCAAGGTTTGTTTACCTTAAAAATGAAGCAGTATTTCTTGAATTTGCATTAATAAATTATGTCTTAAAAATACTTTATTCTAAAGGCTTTTCCCCAGTAATACCCCCGGTTCTGGTAAAAGAAAGGGCGATGTATGGAACCGGCTTTCTCCCTGCTGAAAAAAACCAGTATTATAAGATAGAATCTGATGAGCTTTATCTTGTGGGTACTGCAGAAGTACCTCTTTGCAGTTATCATGCCGATGATGTACTGGAAGCTGAATCCCTTCCAATGAAGTACTGTGGTTTTTCTACCTGTTTCAGAAGAGAAGCAGGAAGCTATGGAAAAGACATGGGGGGAATGTTCCGCGTACATCAGTTTGATAAAATAGAGATGTTTATTTTCTCAAATCCTGAAAATTCATGGGACAATTATGAATTTCTAAGAGATACCCTTGAAGAAATATTCAAGGGACTTAAGCTGCATTACAGAATACTTAATATGTGCACTGGCGATATTGGAAGTCCGAATGCTAAAAAATATGACCTGGAAGCATGGTTGCCGGGACAGGGAGCATATAGAGAACTTGCCTCATGCAGCAATGATACTGATTACCAGTCCAGAAGGCTGAACATTAAGTATAAGGATAGCAATAATAATAAAGGCTTTGTACACACTATGAACAGTACCGCATGTGCTGTAGGCAGGACATTGATTGCAATATATGAGAATTACCAGGATTATAAAGGTAATATAAGAATTCCGGAAGTGCTCATACCTTATATGAATGGGATAGAAATCATATCTTCAAAACAAAAATAATCTTCATAATTATTTAAGTATTTTATTTTATTTAAGTATTTTTTTTATTATAATAGGTGTCTGCCGGAGAGGTGGCAGAGCGGTTGAATGCGGCGGTCTTGAAAACCGTTGAGGGTTTGTGCCCTTCGTGAGTTCGAATCTCACCCTCTCCGCCATTCTAAAAATTGTCTTTATTTTTAGCACTAAATTTATAATTATCTTTTTTAGAAAATAATTAAATTATTTGTTGCGCCTGTAGCTCAACTGGATAGAGCATCGGACTACGAATCCGCAGGTTGGGGGTTCGAATCCCTCCGGGCGCGCCAAGACTTTAGAAATTTGGATTAGGCTGCTCAGGAGTGTTAAAATATGCCGGTGACATATTTTAACCAGGATTCGAAAGGACGCAAGTGAAGTCTAAAGACTGAACGAGTCCGCGGCTCTGCAGCGAACCGAAGGTGAGACGAAAGACCGAATCCCTCCGGGCGCGCCAAGATAAAAAGATATATGAGACTGATGATTCAGAAATTATTGAAAAAAGATTTGGGCCTTTTTTGCTGCACCAGCTTTTCTAAGGTGATTCATAAAGGGCTCAGATTATGAAATGGCAGAATGTATATGTGTTTATCAGTTCGACCTTCAATGACATGCACGCCGAGCGGGACTATCTTGTAAAAAATGTATTTCCCGAGCTTTCTGAGTGGTGCGAAAAAAGAAAGCTGAATCTTGTGGATATTGATCTCCGCTGGGGTATCACCAATGCTGATTCAGAGGCTAAAAACACGGTACTTGCCTGTCTTAATAATATAGACAAATGCCGCCCTTTCTTTCTCTGTTTTTTGGGTCAGCGACGTGGTTGGGTTCCCACCCAGGAAGATATTGGTACAACAACTATTCATAAATATCCGGGAATCAAACCATATATAGGTAAAAATTCTGTTACTGAGATAGAAATAGAACATGCACTTCTTTCACCAATGCGGCGCCTGGTAGATGAGATGGAAGAAATTCCAAAATCTGTCGAGCACGCATTATTTTTCTTCCGAAATGATAATTTTACTTTTCTCCTGAATGATGCCCAAAAGAAAATATATACAAATAGCGCAGAAAAGGACAAAACTGTTGCTGATAACGAATTGGAAAATTTCAAGAAAAAAGTTCGACAATACGGAGGAAGTATTACCGAGTATGACTGTCGCTGGGAAAAAAGCATTATTACAACTGAGCTTATAAGCGAAAACGCCGAAGCAGCAAATGGAAGACTTGTAGATTTTACAGTGTGTGGAAATCCTCTGAAAGACGTTATTATAGATAACCTGAAAGCAGAAATTGAAAAAGAATTTTCAGATAATACTTTTACAAATATACAAACAGAGCTAGAAGCTGATCTTGAGCAGCAGGCACATTTTATTGATCAAAATCGTGAAGGTTTCATTCCCCGTGAAGGTGATTTTGATATACTGGATGAATATATAAATGGCAAAAGCAAAGGGTTGCTTTTACTAACTGCCCCTGCCGGTCTTGGCAAAACTATGCTCCTGGCAAATTATGCAGATAAGATTTCTGGAAGAAAACAAAAAATATATGCACGTTTCTGTGGTGTTTCAGATATGACGTCTGATACGTATAGCTTGTGGAAAAGCATTTTTGAAGAAGCAAATATAAAAGTTCCACCTGTCCCAGATGAGCTGAGATTAGAAATAGATAGACTGCTGAGAGAACTTGCTGAACAGGGTAGTTGTATTATCCTTATCGATGGAATAAATCAGCTGTCTAACGGGTTTGATATGCTGACCTGGATGCCCCGCATGCTTCCAGAAGGCATGAGATTGATTATAAGTCTTAAAGAGGACGAGATATCTGAACCATATATAGCCTTGCTTAAAAATGACAGCAATGTAATACAGGCATCCGTGCGTCCATTTACAAAAGATTCAGATAAACTTGCTCTCATCACAGCATTTCTGGAAAAATATCTGAAAGCACTGGATGATGAGCATATCTCTGTTATCTGTAATCTGCCTTCATCTGAAAACCCGTTATATCTGAAGGTAATATTATCAGAACTGCGTGTTTTTGGAGCATTCAAACAGCTTGAAAATGCAATCAGGCGTTTTGGCAAAAGTCCGATGGATGCTTTTGATAGTATTCTGGAGAGACTTGAATATGATCCAGCCTGTTCTGCAATAGAACCAAAAAAAGCAGTACCTTTTTTATTCGGGCTTCTTTCATGCACAAGGAAAGGTCTTTCCGAGGATGAACTGACTTTTTGTTTCATTCAGGAGTTTGCCGGCATTTCTGAAGATAATATCAGAAACGTAATAAGACTGTATATACGCCAGCTCCGTCCTTTTCTTGCAAGGCGGGAGGGCAGAACGGATTTTCTATATGAAAGTTTCATGCTTGCAGCTAAAAACAGATACTCCAGCGAAATAATCCATTTTCATTCCTGTCTTGCCAGATGTTTTCTCAGTTATGCGGATCCTGGTGAAAATTTCCACTTTGAAGGAGAGACTGCACGCTCTTTTTCTGAACTGCCATACCATATGTATAATGCCGGAGATAGTGGAACTATTGAAAGAATGTTAGGTGATTATCGCTGGATATACAGCAAGACCAGGATGTGCGGAGTTTTTGCTGTAATTAGTGACTATGAATATGTAGGTGGAGATAATTCGGAATACAATTTGCGTCTGATTCGAGACAGCCTTATTCTTTCTGCTCATGTGCTGGACGAGGATTACAGACAACTACCTTCCCAGCTATGGGGCAGACTAGCAGATACAAATCATGAAAAAATACAGGATTTGCTTATTGCTGCGAAAGAGCAGACTAAAGAAATATGGCTTCGTCCCATACACACTTGTCTCAATACTCCCGGAGGGGCACTTCTAAGGATGCTTGCCGGACATACCGGATGGATAAATGATATGACAGCATATGGGTCAAGCTTAATTACAGCTTCCTGGGATAAAACGATAAGGATATGGGATGGAGAAACTCTGTTGTGCAAAAAAATTCTTACCGGGCATAAAGGAATAATAAACACGGTAGCTGTTCATGAAGATATACTGTTCTCATATAGTGAAAACGAAAAGTGTATAAAAGCATGGGATCTGAAAAGTTTTATTTGCATAAAAGATATTGATCTCTCGTCATTCTGGGACAGTTCTCAGATGAATGGTTCTTTTATGGGGGTTTATGCAGGAGAGCTGTTCTTAAGAGTAAAAAATAAAGTATTATTTTTTGATATAAAATCATTAGGACTGGCAAGAACAATTCCGTGGTACGAAGATGGCGGCATAGGAAGCAAAATTTATTCGGTTCTGATAAATGATTGTTTTTATTCCTGCTGGAAGATGGTTGGTATGATTGCACAGAAAAATTCAAAAATAACTGTCAGCAATGCTGCCACTGGAGAAAAAACAGGCTTTCTCGAAATAGGACAAGTTGACTTTCAGCATATATCAGATGCCGGAGATAATCTGCTGGCTGTCTGTGCCGGAAGCGAGATACAGCTCTGGGATGTTAAAAGCGGAGAATGCAAGTGGAATAAAAACACCTTTCTTGGCAGGTATAGCGTGAGCTGGAAAGACAAACTGGTTTTATCAGTAATGGGTGGATATAATGTACTTGATTTAGAAACAGGGGAAATGATAAAACGTTTCGGAAGCGCTGAAGCGGCTTCAATTATTAATGGAATGGTGGTTATTAAAGACAGATTATTTACCATACATTCTGATGAAAGAGTACGTGTATGGGACCTGGCAAAAGATTACAGCAAAGTTTCGTTTGCAAATGCTTTTGGTATGCAGAAAATAATCGGTTCTAACGAAAAACTGCTTGCAACTTCATATCTTAAACCTGTAAATATTTATGATATAACAACAGGAAAATGTATTACCAGGCTGGATGGTCACACAGCTTCACCAAATAAGGCGGTCTTTGACAGTGAACATATAATAACTGGTACTGCATCAGGAGAGATAAAGGTTTGGGAACAACAGTCCGGTAAATGCATACAAACAATGCAGGGGCCTTCCAGAAATCTGGGAAGCTTGGAGCTTTACAAGGAATATATTATAGCTGTCCCTTATTTTATAACAAGTGATACTGTTATGTTCTTTAATAAATACACCGGAGAGAATGTGCGTGAACTGCGGGGAATCCAGGCTGAAAAATCCATTCTTTATAATGACATTCTGCTGATATATACAGGAACCGGAAAAGACAAACTTATAATAAAAACGGAAGCATTTGACTGCAATACAGGCGAACATAAATATACACTTTCAAATGACATACTTGTCACATGGATAATAGTCGGAAACAGTCTTCTTACTGTACCGGTCAGCCTTGAGAAAAATATCCACATGTATGATATTGCATCCGGAAATGAAATTTCATGCTTTTCTGTCTCCGAGATTATAAGCAGTACTGCTGATAAAGACTATTTATATGTCAATAGCGCAAGGGTATATGAAGATAAACTAGTAATGAATATTACGGACAAAAACAGGCACGTAATGACCATTGTCATAAAACTTCAGACCAGGAAGTTGTTATGCTCGTTTGATTCACATGAAGATACTGCAGCTTTGCTGGATGTAAAAAATGACATTATCCATACTGCCTCTGAAGACAAAACTATAAAGCTCTGGGATATTTCAGGAAAGTCCCTGGCAATGTTCTATCCTGACTCCAAGCCGCAAAGCTTTTGTTCTGATGATGGTAATACAGTGATAATTGCTGATACCGAAAGCAGGATTCTGCAGTGGATGGCAATTGAAAACCTTAAATAAGATGGTGAAAGTATATTTTCTACATTATATTAGTGGTTGTGTAAAAATTTTTAAGAAAAATCCGAGTTTTTAAGAGTATAGAATAGAAAGGTAGCTAATGAATAACTTACAAAAATATGTTAATCATTTTTTTGATGATCTGGAAGTATTTGAAGATGTTGCCAGAGGCCATGAATACAAAACCTATATTCGCCAGGCTGTCCTTGAATTTCTTGAAAATGAATCAAAAAAAACTGCTTTTGCAGTCTATGAAGCCTTTTTTGACAGCTACCGCATTACTCTTAAAGGAGAAAAGAATCCTTTTATTGACCTCCTTGACATACTCCGTAACTATGAGGAAAACGCTGCTACTCTTATCGACAAGCAGAGAGACCATTATATACATTCAGTCAATGTTTTCATTCTTGGATTATGCATTTATATCAGCAATTCCAGCTATCGTTCCGTTTTCAACTCGGTGATTATGAATAAAAATGATTATTTGTATTCTTATGATACTAGACATGAAGAGTTTTTTTATCGCTGGGGCCTTTCTTCGCTTTTCCATGATGTAGGTTATCCGGTAGAAATAATTGGCAGACAGATAAGCAAATTCATCGATTTTGCCACCTTAGCTGATGGCAGAATAGGAATGGTGAAGTCTCATCTGGAGTTCGATAATTTTGAAGTACTTAACTCAATAGCGGAAGTCGTACCCAAAAAAGAATTTATAAAATCTTATTTTGAAAAATATGATAGCTGTATATATGTAGATTTGTTAAAACCGATTGATTTGCTTGCCCACAAGCTACATATTTCTCTTGGTGTAAATTTAAAAGAGATAAAAGATGCCCTGGACAATTTTGTTGTAGTTATGGCAAAAAGTGGTTTTATAGATCATGGCTATTATAGTTCTATAATTATCCTTAAATGGTACGGTTTTCTTATTCAAAGCTGCAATTACAAATATGAGTACTTTTTTTATCCGGTCCTTGATAGCGCAAGTGCAATCCTGCTTCATAATTATTATAAAAATGTAATCATGAAACCACCTTTTTCAAAAGAAAGACTTTCTCCTTACAAACACCCGATAGCATACTTGCTTATTCTTTGTGATGAACTTCAGGAATGGAACAGAGAAGCCTACGGAATAATAGACAAGAAATGCTCTCATGTTGCTGAGGCGGTTTTTATGGTCTCAGACAAGCGTTTTGATATTACATATATTTCTAAAAAAGAAGAATTACCTATAGGATTTTCGGAAAAGAAAGAAGAACTTTTAAACAATCTCCTTGACATAAATTCTTTGTTTTCTGAAGGTTTTTCAGTAGGTTGCGAGGCAATGGACAGGCTCAGTTTATTATCGGGTGATTTGAAAAATGAAGACGAAATAACTCCCAGGCCTCTTCTTGACAATCTTGAGAAACTTGCGATTGCAATACATGATTTGTTTAATAAGAAACAGCTAGAAAGATATCCTGGAAAACCGCTGGAATATCCATCTTTTGCAGATCTTCCTGAAACATTAAAATATTCTAATTTGCGCCAGGCAAAAGGAATCACGGAAAAACTAAAAATGATTGGCTGTGAGATGAAACCAAAAGGAAGCATAGGGGAGACATTAAAAGAGATTCCTGAGGACCTTGTGGAAGCTCTTGCAGCGTTTGAGCATGAAGAATGGGTAAAGGAAAGAACAGGGAACGGGTGGAAATATGGCAGTAAGAAAGATATTGGGAAAAAGATAAGTCCTTACATTATAGAATATGAAAAGCTGCCGGGAGAAATAAAGGAACTTGACCGGGACGTTATACGCAATATACCTGAATTACTTGAAATGATAGGAATGAGTATTTACAGGGGTTAATGATACAATAAGTTCTAAGTCTAGCTTTCTTAGCGTATCCTTGTAAAGGTAATGGATGATATATTTTTTAATTATAGATTATATTAATTTCAAATAACTGAAAAAATAAGATACTGAAAAGAATTAAAAGACTGGGGAAAAACTATGGTTATGAAAATCAGGAAAGCTGATAAGAACGATCTGGCCGGCATACTCAGGCTTTACAGCCAGATGCATAATATCGAAGTGCCGGAAATAAGCGAAGAAATCGAGAAAGTATGGGAACGTATTCTTGATTATAAAGACCAACACGTAATTGTAGGCACGCTTAATGATAAGGTAATAGCAACCTGTGTGATAATAATTGTCCCAAACCTTACTCATGAGCAAAGACCATATGCTCTTATTGAAAATGTGGTGACAGATGAAAATCACAGAAAAAAAGGTTTTGCTTCACAAATCCTTGATTATGCAAAGAAAATAGCTATAAAAGAGAAATGTTATAAAATAATGCTGCTTACCAGCTCTAAAGAAGAGAGTGTATTGAGATTCTATGAAAAGGCAGGATATAATCGTAAAGATAAAACTGCATTTATTCAATGGCTTAATTAACTGCTATTAGCAGCTAACCAGGACTTAAAATTTTTTTAAGGATTGTTGCTTCATAATTGATAATTTTACTTAAGCAATATTATCGATAATTATGATTAGACCATTTTTTATTAAGTTATACTAAATTAATGGATTTTTCATTTTCTATTAGTTAAGATTAATTTTAAATTATCAAAGCTTGTTTTCCAGGAGAGTAAAGTATGGATAAAAATAAAAAGATCTTTATTGGCTCTGATCATGCAGGATTTGAATTAAAAGAAAAAATAAAAGCCTTTCTTTTAAAGGAAGGTATTAAATTTGAAGATGTGGGAGCACCAAATTTTAACCCCAAGGATGATTATCCTGATTATGCTGCCATGGTTGCAAAAAAAGTAGTTGAAAATAATGGAGCAGGAATTCTTATCTGTAACAGTGGGGTAGGAATGTGTATAACTGCTAATAAGATAAAGGGCATAAGAGCTGTCAATGCTTTTAATGTCGAGATTGCAGAGAAGTCCAGAATACACAATAATACAAATGTCCTTTGTCTGGGCCAGGATTTTATTGAAGAGGAACTTGCAAAGAAAATAGTAAAGATATGGCTTGAAACAGAATTTACAAGCGAAGAAAGACACCAGAGAAGAGTAGATAAGATAGCTGAATATGAGCAGGAATAAGAGGCTTAAGTGTTTGAAATAAGTATTCTCTCTGCATTTGCAGCAGGTTTTTTATCGTTTATATCACCTTGTATTTTACCGCTTGTACCGGTTTATATAAGTTTTATGTCCGCTAAAGTTGCATATGGGCAAAACAGGAATATGAAATTATCAGAAAGGATGTTCCTGCTTTTAAACAGTATATTTTTTGTACTTGGATTTACAGTTGTTTTTGTGATACTAGGCTCAACAGCAACTTTTTTTGGAAGATTGCTTCAGCAGTATTCAAATATAATAGCCCGTGTGGGTGGAGCAGTACTTATCATATTCGGACTTCACTATATAGGTCTTTTTAAAATACCATTTTTAAACTTTGAAAAAAAATTAAACATTCCGGAAAGTGCTAAGTTCAATTACCTGGGTTCTTTTCTTATAGGAATTATATTTGCATTCGGCTGGGTTCCCTGTGTCGGCATGATTCTTTCAGGGATTCTAATGATGGCAAGTAGACTTGATACCTTATTTCAGGGGATAATGCTGCTAGTTGCATATTCGCTTGGACTTGGAATACCTTTTATTATATTCAGCGTGTTCATAAGTCTTTTTACGAAGTTTTTCAAAAGAATAAACAAGCATATGAGGATAATAATGATCATATCCGGTGTATTCCTCATACTGCTTGGTATTATATTTATAACCGGCAGTATGTTGAAGACAGTCGGAATTATTACTAAGTATCTTCCATTTTTAAATAAATTTGCTTTTTAGAAGATATTTTTTTATAAATTTATGCTATCATATTCTATTGTTTTTTTAGTATAATATTCTTTCTATGGAGGAGTGCAAGAGAGGCTGAATTGGGCCGCCTGCTAAGCGGTTAGGTGGGTGATTACCCGCCTCGAGGGTTCGAATCCCTCCTCCTCCGCCATTTGTAGACATATAATTTGGACTTATGCTATTAGGACTTCCTGTGCCAGCAGGACTTATTATTTAGTCAATACTTATATTATT
>JAQVJB010000052.1 GCA_028695395.1 Actinomycetota bacterium
GAAAATAAAGTAGATTTTATTCTGGCTGTTGGCGGAGGAAGTGTAATAGATTCTGCCAAAGCCATTTCAATAGGTTGCAATTATGAAGGAGATGTCTGGGACTTTTTTGAAGGCAAAGCTAAACCAGATACAGCGATACCGATAGGTGTTGTTCTCACAATACCTGCAGCAGGCAGCGAATCAAGCGTAGTTACTGTTATCACAAATGAAGATGGCCTTATAAAGAGAGGTTTTCATAGTGACAGCTTTCTTCCAAAATTTGCTATTCTTAACCCTGAACTAACAATGACTCTTCCGCTATTTCAAATAGCTTGCGGGGCTGCTGATATTCTAGCCCATACTTTTGAGAGGTATTTTACTCCAACTAAAAACAGAGACCTGACTGACAGGCTATGTGAAGGTTTGATGCTTTCAGTTGTGAAAAACGCAGAGGAAGTCTTGTCCAAGGGAAAGCCAGATTATGACAGCATGGCAGAACTGATGTGGGCAAGCACCATTGCTCATAACGGGATACTAGGCACAGGAAGAAAAGAAGACTGGGCTTCGCATAAATTCGGGCATGAATTAAGTGCATTGTTTGGAATAACCCACGGGGCTTCACTTTCAATAATGTTCCCAGCGTGGATGAAATATGTTTATAAAAATAACCTGGATTTATTTGTTCAGTTTGCAGAAAGAATATTCTCTGTTGACACTAAAGGATTAAAGAAAGAAGAAGTTGCTTTAAAAGGCATAAACTGTCTGGAAAAGTTTTTTTCCCGCTTAGGGCTTCCTACAAGATTATCTGATATAAAAGTTGACTTGAATAAAATTGATGAAATGTCAGGTAAAATAGTAGCTAGGGGTCCTGTAGGAAATCTTGTAAAGCTTGATAAAGAAGATGCAATCGAAATATATAAACTTGCTATTTAAAGCAAAATTGACATTTGTTTTTTATGTTTTCAGTAGATTTAATTTGCTTTTAAGCAATATTGTATTTTAAAGTTATTTTTGATATAAGTATTTTTTATGATTTCTGGAGAGATGGCTGAGTGGTTGAAAGCGCACGATTGGAAATCGTGTAGGTGGTCTATAAACTGCCTCGAGGGTTCGAACCCCTCTCTCTCCGCCATATAGTCTAAGATTTAAAGTATATTGTTAATGGGATGTTTAAACATGCCTGTGACATGTTTAAACCAGGGTTCGAAAGGACGCAAATGAGCAGAGCGAATGAGTCCGCGGCTCTGCAGCGAACCGAAGGTGAGACGAAAGACCGAACCCCTCTCTCTCCGCCATATAGTCTAAGATTTAAAGTATATTGTTAATGGGATGTTTAAACATGCCTGTGACATGTTTAAACCAGGGTTCGAGATTCTCACTTTTACTTTTTTAGTATTCTGTTAAAATTTAGTATTGTTAACTTATTTCTTTCATATCATATTTTATAATAATTTGGAGGAAAATTGACTAAAATAGCAATTGTAACAGACAGTACCTCAGACATACCCGTTGAGATATTAAAAAAATTAAATATAAGCGTGGTTCCTCTTACAGTTTTATTTGATAAGGAATCTTATAAAGCAGACGGGATAGAGCTTTCAATAAAAGATTTTTATATGAAATTAAAAAATTCAAAAGTCCTGCCAAAGACTATACAGCCGTCCCCAGGTGACTTTATAAAAACATATAAAGAACTTTTTGAAAAATATGATGAAATAATATCAATTCATATTTCAAAAAAAATGTCCGGTACTGTTGATAGCGCTATTATTGCAAAAAAAGAATTTAAAGATAAGAAGATTGAAATAATAGATTCTGAGCTCGTGCATATGCCTTTAGGATTTCTTGTTATGGAAGCTGCTTATATGGCAGGTAAAGGTTTTGAAAGCAAGAGCATAATTGAAAGGATAAATCTACTTAAGCCTCAAATAAAATCTCTGTTTGTTCCAAAAACTCTTGAGTATCTTCAAAAAGGTGGAAGAATAGGCAGGGCAAAATCTTTAATTGCTTCTCTTCTTGAAATCAAACCAATTCTTACTATTAATTTAGGTGAAGTATCGCCTTACAAAAATACAAGAAGATGGAATCAGGCAAAAGACGAGATAGTAAGTTCAATGAAAATTATACTACCTGAACCTAAAAACCTCATTGTTTCTGTAGGGGATCTGGATCTTAAGGAAGATGGGGAAGAGATGGCGCAAAAGATAAAAGATAAATTAAATCCTTCCGAGCTAATAAGGGTAGACTTTGGAGCAATTGTAGGTGCGCATCTTGGCCCTGGTATTGGAATAACTTTCTATGACAGGCCAATATTGAAGTAATGAGTATTATTTAAAAGCTGGCATTTAAATATCCGAAAAACAATAATATTATATAGTTAAACCTGAATCAAAATTCTTATTATCTAAATAACTATTTAAAACCTCCATTGAAAATTCTTTATATGCTATTGAACCTTTGCAGTTCTTATCGTAGTAAAGAACTGGTTTTCCATGTGAAGATGCTTCATCAAGCCTGACATTTTTAGGAATAATGGTATTGTAAAGCTTGTTGCCAAAATTATTTTTTAAATCATTATAAATACCTTCTGCAAGCCTGCTTCTGGAGTACATGGTAAAAAGCACACCTTTTACTTCAAGCTTAGAGTTAAGACTCATTTTAACCAGATCTATAGTATTTAAAAGCTGTGCAACACCTTCAAGAGAGAAATAGCTGTTCTGTATGGGTATAATTACATCCTTGCATGCAGCCAGAGCATTTATTGTCAATAATCCCAGAGAAGGAGGGCAATCTATAATTATGAAATCATATTGTTCTTCGATTCTCTGAATAGCATCTTTTAATCTGAATTCTCTTTTAAAAACAGTTACCATTTCCACTTCGGCCCCTGCAAGCTGTCTTGTTGAGGGAATAATCTTTAAGTTAGGATAGATAGTTTCTAGTATTGCTTTATTAGGGTCTTCATTATATATGATAAGACTGTAAACAGTTGTATTTATTTCTTCAGGAATTAAGCTGAAAGCACTTGTTGCATTGCTTTGGGGATCAAAGTCAATTAAAATAGTTTTGTATCCAAAACTGCTTAAAAAAGCAGTCAAATTTACTGCTGTGGTTGTTTTTCCGACTCCGCCTTTCTGGCTTGCTATTGCTATTATTTTGTTAAGATAAGGGTCGTTTTCTTTTTTCAGAAGAGGATTTTCAATTTTATTTTCTTCTTTTTTATTCATAATTATAAGAAAAACAAAAATAATATTTTAATATTTTAACACCAGTCTATAAAAAACAGAAATCTTCTATTTTAAGCTTTCAGGATTAAGCGGCTCAAGTTCTTTTATTACAAATTTTCCATCTTTCCTTATCAGGTGATTGTCGAAATATATTTCACCGCCGCCATACTCTTTTGTCTGTATGTAAACCAGGTCCCAGTGTATCGATGAATTATTGCCATTTGGTGCTTCATCGTAACATGCACCTGGAGTAAGATGAATGCTTCCAAGGATTTTTTCATCAAAAAGCCCGTCTTTCATAGGCTTTAATATATAAGGGTTTACACCAAATGAAAACTCTCCTATATATCTTGCACCTTCATCAGTATCAAGGACTTTGTTGATTCTTTCAGAATCATTTGCTGTGGCTTCGATGATTTTTCCATTCTCAAATCTAAAGAAAATATTCTCATATGTAACACCCTGAAAAACTGCAGGAGTATTATATTGAATATGCCCATTTACGGATTCTTTGAGCGGTGCCGTGAAGACTTCACCGTCAGGTATGTTGAGTTTTCCGTCACATTTTATTGCAGGCATATTTTTTATTGAAAAAGATAAGTCAGTATTCTTTCCGACTATTCTTACCTTATCCGTTTTCTGCATCAAGTCCACCAGGGGTTCCATAGCTTTTGACATCTTGCTATAATCCAGATTGCAAACATTAAAATAAAAATCTTCAAAAGCTTCAAGGCTTGTATTGGCAAGCTGAGCCATTGAATTATTAGGCCACCTGAGAACGACCCATTTCGTATTCTTAATTCTATAGTCTGCAACAGGCCAGGAATATTTAGACGAAAACATATTCATTTTGTCTGCCGGTATGTCTGAGAGCTCATTTATATTATCGTGAGCTCTTATGCCTATATAAACATCCATTGCCTTCATTCTGTAAATATCAAAATCAGCCATTGCCTCCATTTGCTCAGCGGAGCAATTTTTTAATATTTCTCTGGTTATTGAATTTGTTCCATATATTACGAAAGGAACACCTCCTGACTTATACGTTTCTTTTACAAGAGCTTTTAAAAGCCCAAAGCAGGTGGTACCTACGGCTTCAATCAAAACTTTTTCTTTCTTTTTTATGCTGCAAGAATAATTAATAATATTGCTTGCAAGCTTATTTATTCTCGAATCCATTTCTACCTTTCATAGAATTTTATTTAAATACTAAATCGTTTAAATATCGTATATGATTTTTTATTCTTTGACCATTAGATTCTGCAAATATATTTAAAAAATATATTTTAATTCCAAAAAGATTATATATTTATAAAGTGAAGATTTTTTACAAAAAATGCAAGATTGTTTTTGTAAACAGAATTACTAATTTATATAATAGACATGTTTTGGAGAGATGGCTGAGAGGCTGAAAGCGCTCGACTCGAAATCGAGTAAGCGGGATAAAACTCGCTTCGAGGGTTCAAATCCCTCTCTCTCCGCCATATAATTTAAGATTTAAATATATTTTGTTAACGGGATGTTTAAACATGCCCTTGGCATATTTAAACCAGGATTTGAAAGGACGCAAATGAGCAAAGCGAATGAGTCCGCGGCTCTGCAGCGAAGACTATTTTAATGAAAAATATAAAAATACGTAATGAAATTTTATCAGATTATCGTGATGTTGAAGAGCTGACAAGAGAAGCTTTTTATAACCAGCATGTCCCGGGATGCAATGAACATTATTTGCTACATATTATGAGAAATTGCAGCTCATTTATAAAAGAGCTTGATTTTGTTGCAGAGCTAAATGAAAAAATTGTTGCAAACATAGTATATACAAAATCAAAAATAGCATGTGATAACGGTGCAAAGTATGATGATATTATTACTTTCGGCCCACTTTCTGTTCTTCCAGAGTATCAGCGCACGGGCATAGGAGGGATGCTAATCAGGAATACAAAAGAAATTGCAAAAAAACTTGGATATAGAGCCATTTTAATTTACGGAGATCCTGGGTACTATAGCAGATTTGGTTTTGTTGAAGCTGAGAAATATGATATCAGAACTTCTGATAATATGTATGCTGCTGCGCTCCAGGCGATTGAACTATATCCGGGTGCTTTATCGGATTGCCCAGGATGTTTTCTAGAGGACCCAGTGTTTGATATAGATGAAAAAGCAGCAGAAAAATTTGACAATTCTTTTCCCAAAAAGGATAAAAAAAATTGTCTGCCCTCACAGCAGCGATTTATGCATTTGGTTAATATGAGAAGAGCAAGATAATATATTCCAGAGCCGTTATTATAACTGTATTTATATTTGCAGAATCTGGCAGTTTTTTATAATTTAAACATAGTAGAAATTATAAATTTAAAATCATCCTTTGAGAGATTGATATGGAAATTAAAATAATCAAGAAGAATA
The DNA here is from genome assembly GCA_028695395.1 of Actinomycetota bacterium. Classification (GTDB taxonomy): domain Bacteria; phylum Actinomycetota; class Humimicrobiia; order Humimicrobiales; family Humimicrobiaceae; genus Humimicrobium. The sequence continues at coordinate 5,616 of JAQVJB010000052.1, forward strand.
AGAAAAACTTTTTAGATTTATTGCTTTTGGGAGATGAACAGGAAGACATGATTGATAAATATCTGGAATCTGGGAAAATGTTTGCCTTATACGACGATGATGATTTAAAAAGCATCTGTGTGGTAACTAAAGAAGGGAAAGATGTAATTGAAATAAAAAATCTTGCAACTTATGAAAAGTATCAAAGGCAAGGATATGGCAGCAAGCTTATAAAATATATATTTGAGTATTACAGGGACAAATGTAAAACAATCTTTGTCGGAACAGGAGACGGTACTTCAAATGTTTCATTTTATGAGCATTGCGGATTTAAATTATCGCATAAAGTTAAAAATTTCTTTATTGAGAACTATGACCATCCAATCTTTGAAAATGGTGTCCAGGTAGCTGATATGATTTATTTAAGAAAGGAAATATAGACATTTATTGAATTATTTATTAAATAAATGCAAAATAAATAAGGCATAATGTTTTTATTAATTAATGTGCTAATTCTTTTGTAAATATAACATTGCTTTAATAGATATGGCTAAAAGGTAAGGTATTACTGTAATGAAGAAAAACAGATTGATTAAATCAATACAGGAAATGGTCAAACCTATAAAGTCTGATAAAGATTTATCCATTGAATTTAAGAATCAATTAATTCGCGAGCATAGCAAACGTTTTTTATTATTACTAATCTTATTAATAGTTTCCCAACTGATATTTATAATTATTGAATTAACCAGCGCACTTCAATGGAAAATGGGGGTTTTTACTTCAAGACTTATTGTGATTTTTGTTTGTTTGATATTTATTTTTTTGATTTTCTTTTTAAACAGAAAAGCAGAAAAAAATAACAACTTAAAGGTCCTTGGGGGGCTGCTCTCATTTATTTTATTAATTACTATTTTGCTCGGCTGTTACTTTGTAGTATTTATGTTTGACAGCGGTGTTTTTAGTTTCAGCGCATTTTTGCTTGTAACTTTTATATTTTCTCTGACCCAGATCCATAATCCATACATAACAGGCTTAATGCCGTTTTTGTTCTTGATTGGATTAGCAGTCTATATTTTTTTAACCAGAGCAGATTTTCAGATTTGGAGTGGTGAATTTTTTATTTCTTTAGTATTTTTATTGTTATTATATTTCGGCAATATCCTCAACTACAACAAACATTTTAAATTATTTATGAAAGAAAAAGAATTATCCCAGATCAATGAGATACTTGAAGCAATGTCAAATATAGATGAACTTACCGGCATATACAACAGAAGAAGAATAAGTGAAATCATAAAAGATTATATTGCTTTGGCTGAAAGATATAATACTTCCTTTTGTATTGCGATGCTGGATATCGATTATTTTAAAAGAGTCAACGATAAATACGGCCATAATACTGGAGATAACATATTGTATATTTTTTCAAATAATATAAGATTTATGCTTCGTTCCACAGATGTATTTGGAAGATGGGGAGGGGAGGAATTTATAATACTGAGTCCAAATTGTTTTGAAAACGAAGCCAAGGTTCTTCTAGAGCGTTTACGTAAAAATATTGAAGAATACGAGTTCCCCATAATAGGAAAATTGACTTTCTCTGCAGGAATAAGTTCTTATAAGGGAAAAGATACCATGTCGCAATTGATAGAAAAAGCTGATATTGCTTTATATACTGCAAAAAAGAAGGGCAGAAACCAGGTTCGAGTTTACGGGTCTTAGTTTTAAACGGGGTATTCATTAATCCTGTCTGGCATATAGCCCATTAGCTTAATGGATATATCTAATAGGTAAAAATAATTTATCTGAATTACAAAAATTTTTATGGATAGGAGCAGTAAATGGATTCGCTGAACAGGCAGATAAATGAATATATTCTACAGCTAAAAAAAGGACACATTCAAAAAGCATACAAGGGAATCATGTCTTTTATGTCCAGCCTGAAATCACATCTTGAAAACAAATATCCTGAATATATTATAGGCAACTTATATTTTGGCTATTTGGATATGACTTACTTTGCATTTACGCCAACCTTTCTAAAACAAAAAAAACTGAAAATAGCCATTGTATTTTTGCATGAACAGGGAAGATTTGAAGTCTGGCTGGGAGGCAGCAACCGGAAAATACAAGCTGAATATATTGAGCGGATAAGTCATAAAAAGATAGACAAATATAAGCTTTCTAAGATTTTTCCTGGGGTGGATTCAATTATTGAATCGGTTATTATTGAAAAGCCTGATTTTAATTATCCTGAAGAGCTTAAATTACAAATTGAATGTAAGACTATTGAATTCATAAAAGATATTAATTCTATGCTGGATTAAAGAAATAATGAATCTTTTTTTTATGCATGTTAGTGGAAATTTATACCGACGTATAAGAAGATTGTTAAGTCAGGAAAATCATAAAAACATAAAACCATAAAAAGTACAAAAAATGGAATTGGATGGAATAATAAGAAGACTAAAAAGCCAGTATAATCCTCGCAATATCGAAGGTATGGCAAGATTTGGAATAAACATAAAAAACAATTACGGATGTTCTATACCTTTTTTAAAAAAACTTGCAAAGGAAATAGGTAAAAATCATAATCTAGCTATTCAGCTTTGGGAAACTGAGATTCATGATGCGAGACTTCTTGCAGGTTTTATAGATGAACCCGGACATGTATCAGATGAACAGATGGAAGAATGGGTCAGCTGTTTTGATTCCTGGGATTTATGTGACCAGGTATGTAATTATCTTTTTTCTTATACGCCTTTTGCCTTTCAAAAAGCAAAAACATGGATTTATTCTGAAAAAGAATTCATTAAAAGGGCAGGTTTTGTATTAATGGCGCAGCTTGCAGTACATAATAAAAAAGCTGAAGATGCATTATTTGAACAATTCCTGGACCTGATTTATAAAAGATCTGCTGATGACAGAAATTATGTAAAAAAAGCAATTAACTGGGCATTAAGACAGGTTGGCAAAAGAAATCTTTATTTAAATAACCAAGCTTTGAAAACTGCAGAAAATATCTTGCGAAAAGGGGATAAAGCATCAAGATGGATAGCACGAGACGCAATAAAGGAATTAAAGAGTGGAAAAATCATCTCAAGATTAAGGACTAAAAATCTAAATATTAAAACATGATTAAATAAGGTACCGGATTTAAGCTGATTTAAAAACCGGTACCTTATTTTTTCATATAAAATCAAATTACTTATAAATATTTATCCTATTGCTTCCGGTCCTTCTTCGCCGGTTCTGATGCGGATGCATCTTGGAAGCTCAAGAACAAATATTTTTCCATCACCAATATTGCCCGTATAAGCACCTTTTCTGATTGCATCGATTGTCTTATCTGCATAATCTTCATTTACTGCAATCTCAAGCCTTATTTTCTTCAGGAGGTTTACTTCATGTATGACGCCTCTGTAAGTTTCGGTATATCCTTTTTGCTGTCCGCATCCTAAAACATTTGTAACGGTCATCTTAAAGACTCCAGCATCATAAAGTGCTTTTTTTACATCCGGCAGTCTGTGCGGCTGAATCATAGCTATTATTAATTTCATATCTGACCTCTTTTTATGTATTTTTATTTTAAAGCTTCTAATCAATCTATCAGTTTTATAATATTATAGGATTGATTTTTTTATTCATTATTAAATATCTGGAAACCGCTATAAGCTTCCATGCCATGCTCCTCAATATCAAGTCCTTTGAGTTCGGTTTCCCTGGAAACCCTTAAGCCGATTGTGTATTTCATTACAGTGAAAAGAATGAACATACTTGTAAAACTCCAGGCTATAGTACTAATAGAGCCTATAAACTGTACTAAAAGCTGATGCCAGCCTCCTCCGTAAAACAAGCCATTCATTGCTCCAAAACCGGCAAGTGAAGCATAGTCAGATTGAGCAAACAGTCCTACTGCAAGAGTTCCAAAAACACCGCAGACTCCATGTACCGATATTGCACCAACGGGGTCATCAATTTTTAAGATTTTGTCGAAAAAATCAACTGAGATGACTACCAGTATTCCTGCGATAAAACCTATTATTAAGGCACTTACAGGTGAGACAACAGCACAGCTCGCAGTAATCCCCACCAGACCTGCAAGAGCACCGTTTAAAACCATTGATGCATCGGGCTTCCTGTATCTTATCCAGACATAGGCAAGAGCTCCCAGAGCACCTGAAGCGCCTGCTAAAGCGGTATTTACTGCTACAGGAGCAATAGCGGGACTTGAAGCTGAAAGAGTGCTGCCAGGATTAAATCCAAACCATCCGAACCATAAAATAAGAACACCCAAAGCTGCAAGCGGAATATTATGTCCAGGAATAGCATTTGATTTGCCGTCTATTGAATACTTACCATATCTTGGCCCAAGGACCAGAGCACCTGCAAGCGCAGAAAAACCTCCGACTGAATGCACTACGTTTGAGCCGGCAAAATCTATCATTCCCATTTCCTGAAGCCATCCGCCGCCCCATACCCAGTGGCCTACAACAGGATATATGAATGCTGTAATGACAATGCAGAAAATAAGGTAACTATGAAATTTTGTCCTTTCTGCCATAGCTCCTGAAACAATAGTTGCAGCAGTTGCAGCAAATACTGCCTGGAAAAGCCATATTGCAAAATTTTTAGTATCAGCGGAATCTGTCAGCGACACTAAAAAGTTATCCGTCCCTATAAATCCTCCTGCTGATTTTCCAAACATCAAACCATATCCGATAAAAAAGAATAATAGAAGGCCAAGAACAACAGTCATAAAATTCTTCATGATAATGTTGACTGTATTTTTTGCTCGAGTAAACCCTGTTTCTACAAGGGTGAAACCTGCATGCATGGAAAAAACTAGAAACGCAGCTATTAAAATCCATAAGATGTCTAGAAGGTTGGAATAGTCCATACTAACCCCTTTCTCAAAATTTATTAATGACTATGCTGGAATATTTTAATCATCAAATTTTAAAAGCAGGTTAATATGATGTTAAATCTGTGTTAAATATTTAAGGGATTATTTAAGTTTTTTACTTATTACCGGAACAAAAAACAGGGCAATTAAAGCAATAAAAAGCAATATAAGTATAATATATAAAGTTGATTGAATGCCGATATTATCTGCAATGCTTCCCATAAGCATTCCTGTGATACCGGCCATACCTGAAGAAAGACCCATGACAAGCGAGGATGCAAGACTTAAATTTTTAGGAAATAAGTCATGAGATATGCTTATGCAAAGCGGCATGCTGGAAATAAGGAAAAAACCTGAAACAATAAATAAGATAACACCTATTTTTACAGGAGTTTTAAATATTAAAAATACAAGCGGAATAACTGCTAGATATGATATCTGTATCAGAACATGTCTTTTTAGCTTATCTGAAAAGAAGCTGGCAAATACTCCTCCAATACCTCCGAAAAGTCCGAAAAGCATTATAATGACACTTATATTAAATAAACTTATATTGTTTTTAGTAAAATGCAGCGGAAGAAAAGTAAGTAATGATATCCACATTACATCTCTTGAGAAAGCGGCGAACCATATTAAGAAAATCGATGCAAGTTTTGCTTTTCTTATCTTAAATATGGATTTAAATTTTAAAGTTCTTTTGTTTATTTCCTGATTGTTATCAGAAAACTTAAGTTTTTTTATAAGAAACAAAGTCATCAGCAATCCGGGCAGCATGGCAAGAGGTGAAAAATTTATACCAATTTTTTCTATTATTGCAATAAAAAATATTGAACCCATCGCATATCCTGCATTTCCTCCAAGCGATATTATGGAATTGCCAAAACCTTTTTTTCTACCTGAATACTGTGCGCCTATTGCTGCACTTGGCGGATGAAAAGCTGATACACCGAGATTCCCGATAAATAAAAAAAGCAATATTAAAAAATAATTAGGCAGGATTGCTATAAGCGATATAAACAAAGATGCTGTCAGAAGCCCAAAGGCCATATACTTTTTGACGCCATGTTTGTCTGAAAGAATTCCAAAAAAAGGTTGCGTAATGCTGTTTGATATTTGTGATACAGCTGTAAGAACTGAAACCTGGAAAATAGAGAGATTAAATTTAACTGCAAGAAGAGGTATCAATCCGACTATAAAAGCAGGATAAAGATCGATTATAAAATGCGATATTGTTGAAAAAAATATATTTTTGTTTTTTGTCTCTGCAACATTGTTTAACATATCTAAGAAATTCTACTATTTTAAATTTTAATATCAATAAATTTTAAATAATTTTGATGCTAAGTGATTTTTTATTTGTATATATTTTTTTTATTATTTAATATAATCTTATTGACCATGCTAGGTGGGGAGCTAGCGGTGCCCTGTAACTCACAATCCGCTACAGTGAGGCTGAATGCCGGAATATGAGGTTTACTGGTGATAGGGTTAGCTGGTTTGAAAGTGGTGTTGAAAACCGGGTCTTGTGCGGCAAAGATTTACAAACCCCGTCAGGTCCGAAAGGAAGCAGCGGTAAGTAAAATACTTTGGGTGCCACAAGGAAGCCTGGTTGGAGCTAACTGCATTCTGTGCACTTGTTGCCATAAATCGAAGTCCGGTGCATGGTCTTTAAAAAAATAAATCGTTAATCTCTTCATAAATATGAGTTATATTTCTATTTATCGAAAATATAGACCGCAGAGTTTTAGTGAAGTAGTCGGGCAGGATGAAATTGTAAAGACTCTTCAGAACTCGATAAAATCCAGCAGACTTTCTCACGCATACATTTTTTGCGGGCCAAGAGGGACAGGAAAAACTACTACTGCAAGAATATTTGCAAAGGCAGTAAACTGTCTGAACAATGTTGACAAAAAAGGAAAAGTCATCAGTCCGGAACCATGTAATAAATGCTCTAACTGTCTGGACATCACAAATGGCATGAGCGTAGATCTGATAGAGATAGATGCTGCTTCTAATACCGGGATAGATAATGTCAGAAAACTTATTGAAAATGCCCAGTATCTTCCTAATTTTTTAAGGAAGAAAATCTATATCATAGATGAGATTCACAATATTGGTGGAGGGACAACAAAAGCAGCGTTCCATGCTCTTTTGAAAATACTCGAAGAACCTCCTGAAAATGTGATTTTTATATTAGCAACAACTGAACCGCAGAAAGTAATACCTACCATTCTTTCCAGATGCCAGAGGTTTGATTTCAAACCTATTAAAGCTGATGATATAAAGAAAAGACTGAAAATAATTTCGACATCAGAAAATATCGAAGTGAGTGACACAGCCCTTAATCTTATATCAAAGTATTCAGATGGAAGCCAGAGAGACGCAAATGTCATATTGGAAAAGATAGCTTCTCTTGACGATGATAAAGTCCAGGTTGAAGATGTGGTCAGCCTTCTGGGAGCGGTAGACCTGGAGATTCTTTTTGAACTGGCCGGTATTTTAATTGAATCAAATTCAGAAGAAGCTGGTTTTTTTATCAGCAGGCTTGAAAAACTTCACCAGAATCTTGAAGTCTTTGTAGAAAAATTTATCGAACATCTGCAAAACCTTTATTTTGTCAAAAATAATCCTGAAGGGTTTGATTATGT
>JAQVJB010000145.1 GCA_028695395.1 Actinomycetota bacterium
GAAGCTTTTGGAATAACCTTATGGTCTATTCTATCAACAGATAATAATGAAAATGAGCCTATTAAAACAATTGCCGACAATTTAATTAAAGATGCGGCTGGCTGGACTTCACCAAGAGCGATTGCAACTGCTTTACTTGGGATGTTAAACCTGGATTATGAACATAGTCTGGAAAATGAATTAAAAGCAAAACTGCATAAATTTTATTTCGATACACATTCTGCTGACTGGATGTGGTTTGAAGATTATCTTGTATACGCAAATGCTATTATCCCGTGGGCTCTTTGGGACATTTATCTAAAAAGGAAGTGCAGCACCAGCTTTGAAATTGCAAAGAAAACAACAGAGTTTCTGATACAAAACTGCCAGACAAATAAAATCCCTTCACCTATTGGAAGCAATGGATGGTATCTCAGAGGTAAAGACAAAGCGATATTTGACCAGCAGCCGATAGAAGCAGCGTATATGATTTGCTGTCTTGAAAGGGCATATTATGCAACTGGCGATGCCTATTATCTTGACTGGGCCAAAAAATGGTATAACTGGTTTTGGGGATTTAATATAAAAAATATATCTCTTATAGATGAAAATTTTGCCTGTTATGATGCACTGACTCCGGAAGGTGTTAATTTAAATCAGGGTGCAGAATCAAACATATGTTTTTTAATGGCATATCTGGCTGCAAAAAGATTAAACATTTCCCCAGGGAATTACCAAATCATTTAAAAATCCGGAGGTAGATTTATATCGACAGAATTGATTTTTTTTGACCTTGCAAGCTTATAAGAATCTTTATACTTTTTTGCAACTATTTCCCAGGAAACTACCTCATCAAGATATTTTTTTAAATTTTTTGAAAATTGTTCTCTTAAAATTTTATCACATGCAAGTTTTATTACTTTTTCCTTTAACATTTTCTTATTAGTAAATAGCAGGCCACCTTCGCTATCAAGTGTCTGAGCAGTAAGTCCCTCCATGGGAGCCGTTGTAATATATGGTTTCTTTAAAGAAATTATTCTTGCCAGGGTCCCGGATTGTGTTTCATCAACAGAGGGCAATACTATAAATTCACAGACAGCCATAACTTTATAATAAATTTCGCCTCTTGGTATAAATTCATAATAATGAGCAATTCCTTTTTTTTCCAGAAGCTCTATTTCCTTTATATATTTCTGGTAGTCACATAAATGATTAGGGTCTCTCATCTTACCAGCAGCTAACAGGTCCCAGGACTGTCCTGTTCTTTTTTCTATTTCTATTGATATGTCTTCCCACATTGAAGTGAGTATATCCCATCTTTTGTTAGATTGTATCCATCCTACAAGTCCGACAAGATTATTGCTTAAATATGGTATCTTGCTTAAGCCAAGTTCTTTTTTTAATCTGGGAATATCTTCAGATTCCCATTTTATGTCAGGCCTCGCTCCATGAGGAATGACCATTATGTTTTCAGGCATCGGCCATTTTCTTTGTGTAAAAGTCCAGTTAAGCCTCCATTTCTGATATTCATGCTTAAATATTACAACATCTGCAATTCTGCAAAGGTTGTATATAAAATTTTCTTCAACATCTCTAAGCCTGCCATGGATCGTGTGGGGTTCAACAACTGTCGGGAATTCATTGATAGCATTAAGCAATTCGAGAAAGCCCTGATTCTCATCACCTATGCCTCTCTCATCTACATATTCATATAGTCCATATTCATGTTCAATATGGACTGCATAGGGCGCAAGTTTCTTTATTTTTTTAGCAACTGGTTTCCACCAGTAACGATTTTTCATATCTATTAGAGGGAAAACCCCCTTCCCCTCTCCATCAATATGGCTTATAACAAGAACATCTCTATTAGTGTACAGTCTCTGCAGGAATTCTCTTGCTTCTTCTGTAAATGTTGCAATACCACAAAGTCTCGGAGTGAAACTTGATATCATTACAATAGGTTGTCCCTTATCCATAATTTATATCCTGTCTGAATTAAAGAACCTTAAACATTTTAAGGTTTACAAATATTGTTTTTAGATTATTAGTTTAGTTATTCTAACTTAACTTAAAGCAGTATACAATTAATTTCAAAGAAAATATGCAGCTCTTTTTACAGGCACTTAAAAATCATGCAGAAAGAAAACCTCCGTCAACAGGGATAATCGCGCCATGGACATAACTTGCCATGTCGCTTGATAGAAAAAGAACCACTTTTGCAACTTCATCAGAATTGCCCCATCGCCCGATGGTCAGTCTGCTGCTAAAGTCCCTGCTTGTTTTTATAAGATTAAATTGGAGTTTTGCAATGGCAGTTTTTATAAGGATTTCAGTCCCGGGGGTTTTTATCGCACCCGGAAGTATTCCATTAACCCTGAAACCTTTTTTCCCGTAATCTCTTGCAAGAGACCTTGTAAGAGCTATTACTCCAGACTTGCTTATACTGTAATGAGCCATATCTTCTTTAAATGGAATGACTCCCTCGATAGATGCAATATTAACAATCACTCCGCCTTTTTTAGCTCTTCTTCTAATAAAATTCTGGCACATCCAGAAAACAGAGTGAAGATTTACTTCAAGGGTTTTAGCATAAAATACCTCATCGACTTTAAGATAATCCTTAAACGGATATATGCCGGCATTATTTATTATTATATCAGGAACAATAAAATCAGGATCAAACCAGTATCTGTCTATCTCTTCCTTTTTTGAAAGATCGATTTTATAAATCTTTTTTATACAGTCAAATTCTTTAACACATTCCAGGGTATCCTTTAAGCCGTCCTCATTGATATCGACTAAAATAAGATCTGAGCCTGCTTCCGCAAACCTATAGCTGATTGACCTTCCTATCCCTGATGAAGCGCCGGAAATAAGAGATGTTTTTCCTTTTAACGATATAGAGTCTGTGATATTTTTTAATTTTATGTTTCTTCCAAACCTATTTCGTTCCATTTTATTTAATTTTAATCTTACTTTTATTTAATTACAACTTCCGGATTTTTACTTCATTAAAGCCAGATAATATGATTAAAAA
>JAQVJB010000053.1 GCA_028695395.1 Actinomycetota bacterium
CTGGCTATTTCAGCAAAATCATGCGCATTAAGAGAACCTCTGGTAGCTGCAAGGCCATCTACCCCTTTTATTTTTAAAATTTCTTCAGAATTTGAAAGATTGGCACTGCCACCGTAAATCACCATTATATTTTCACCGAGGTCTTTATCATAAATCTTTGACATAGTATCTCTTATAAATTTATGGGAATTTTCAATGATTTCAGGTGTTGCAGCATCAGCTTTGCCGATAGCCCATACAGGCTCATACATCATCACTATCTTTTTTATAAAATCGTAAGGTAAACCATTTAGGATGACTCTTATCTGCTTTTCTATTATTAGCTCAGTCAGTCCGAAGTTTCTCTCTTCCTCAGTTTCTCCTATGAGAACTATGGGTATAAGACCAGCACGACAGCATGCATGGACTTTTTTATTTAATATCTGATCATTTTCATTAAAGTATTTTCTTCTTTCAGAATGTCCAATAAAAATATAAGTGCAGCCAAGGTCTTTTAAAACAAGAGGGGAGATAGCTCCGGTATAAGGACCTGCATCTTCCCAGAATACATCCTGGGCACCAAAATAGATTCCGGTATCTTTAAAAATATCAGATGCCTGATGTACATTTAAAAAGTCAGGTAGTACGCAGATTTTTACTTTATTGGAGTTCATATTTTTCATTTCGCTTATCAAAGCTTCTGCATATTCCCTGAATTCTTTTCTGTTTTTAAAATATATTTTCTGATTTGAAACAATTAATTTGTTCATAACATGTCCTTTTTAAAAAATAAATTTAATAATTATTAGTATATTATAAAATTAACATTAGCAAAAAAGTCATTTTAATAATATTAAATATGAAAAACTTGTCCTGACTCGTGTTATATCTTAACAAATTATAATAATATATAGAAAAATGAGAAAATCTTCAAAATATAATTCTTAAAAAATATTTTAATATTATTAGCAGTATTTGTATTCATAGTCATAGAGCCGACGGAATGCAATTAGCGGCGAAGATGGATTTTAACTTATACTCTTTTTTGAAATTTTATCTAAAGTGACATTAGATTCATTTTCAAGTTTAAAGAATTCGTTGTTTAGCGAATCATGTATTTTTTCAATTATGTTTTTATATTCCTGTCCCTCAGACATATTTTGAAAATCCTTAAGTATATTATCTGCCATGGGATCTATAGGCTCTCCGATAAAAATATGAACTTTTTTGAACTGGTTAAAGAAAATAGTGATAAGCCCTTCTATTACTGGTCTTCTTACAAACCAGTTTTTTCTTACTGGACCTTTAAAAATATTAGAGATATATATGGGAATTATAGGTAATTTAAGCTTATAACTCAGATATGCAGTCCCTTTGAAAAAATCACTTAAATGCTCTTTTTTATTTAATTTACCCTCAGGGAAAATTCCAAGAAAAATATTTTTAATAGCTTTTTCTTTTTTTGTTTTATTTATTATTTTAAAAACATCTTTAATTGTATTTATTGTTTTTATAAAATGTTTTTTAAAAACCGGGATACTTTCCGTAAATCTTGAGAAGAAAAAGTTAGAAATCTTTGTTTCAAAACATTTGCTGTCAGCAAGGAAAATGATCTTTTTCTTTAAAGCTGCCAGGACTATAATAGGGTCTGCTCCGGTTATATGGTTAATGGCAAGAATTGCTGGTTTGTTAATATCCAGCCTTTTTATATTGAAGATTTTTCTTCTTAATAGGAGTCTGTAAAAATTAATAAAAATAATTTTTGGCGATTTATAAAATATTTTTTTTAAAAAACCTATTATTATCATAGTATTAAAATATTTAAATACGTAAGCTACTTATATTTGAAAAATTATATCAATGGTTTTAATACAATACAATTATATGAATATTTACAAATATATTGATTAAATTTTAATATTGGATAATATCAGAATAAAGAATAAAGAAATTAAGCAAACATGAACATCTATATAATTTCACTGATTGTTACGGTTATTATATCACTAATATGTGCTTTCCTGACTTTTAAGAGAAGAAACATAGAAGGGGCAAAGTCACTATTCCTTTTAATGATTTCTGTAGCTGTTTTTGCTTTTTTTTACATACTTGAAATATTATCCGAAGACTTATCAGTTAAACTTTTATGGTATAAAATCGAATATTTTGGCATAGCTGGTGTTCCTTTGTTCTGGTTATTATTTTCCATGAAATATGCTTATGTAAGTCAAAAAATAATAAATAGAATAATATTCTTCATTTCCCTTCCCGCAATTACAACAATTATATTGGTTTGGACAAATGATTTTCATAATTTATACATAAGCAATATTTCAATTGCGGATAATGCCCTCATATCTGTGATACTTAAAACTAATGAAATAGGATTTTGGATACATGTAGCTTTCAGCTATGTCTTTATTATTATTGGCGTAGCAATACTGCTGAAATCAATATCGATGCTGAATTCATTTTTTTTAAAACAGGGTCTGATTCTAATAATAGGCGTATTACTCCCTTTTATGGGCTCTGCATTTAATATTTTCGGCAATAATCCTTTTTATCCCTTTGACATAACTCCTTCGGTATGTGCGATTTCAGGGATTTTATTATTGTGGGGGATTATAAACTTAAAGACTTTCCAGATATCACCTATTGCAAGGGATCTATTCTTCAATGAGGTAAATGACGGCATATTAGTTCTTGATAATGAACACAGAGTGATTGATATTAATAAACCTATGCAGGAAATTTTAAAAACTGATTTCAGACATGTAGTCGGCTATAATTTTGATAAAGTAATAAAAAATACTGATTTAAAATCATGTATAAGAGATGAAGGGTACAATACTCTCAAAGATATTACAATTATGATTGATAATGTGCCTAATTATTATTTAGTCAGCATTAATCCTATTTTTACCAGCGATGATAAAAAAAGAGGAGTTCTTGTTTTATTAAAAAATATAACACCCAGAAAAATTATTGAGAAAGAATTAAGGCGGTCAAGGGAAAAGTTATTTGATACTAATAGTGTTTTAAATCAGATAAATGTTTCCAAGAACGAAAGACATATCATAAAGATAGCTGTAGATGCTTTAAAAAATATTTTTAACATTAATATATTTGGATTTATTTATGATGATGGGGTTCATGAAAAAAGAATACCTTCAGACCAGCAGATAATTAAAATAATAAAAGAGAAAATTTTTGTCAGAAAATCAATTGAAGAGAGAATGAAGAATAGAGAAGTAATATTTCATGATTTAGAAAAAGACAGTTTTGGCATAAATAAAGGTTTTTTTGAGTCTGAGGAAATTTCCAAAATGGTAATAATTCCTGTAATGGGTTTTGGCTCTGCCATATTTTTTGTAAGTAAAGATAAAGAATTAAGTAATGAAGATGCAGAGCTGTGCAAGCTTATTATCGGCTACTCTTTGGAAACAATTAAAAAAATAGAGTTGCAGAAACGGTTTAAGGAGCAATCAGAAAGAGATTCTTTGACGGGAAGTTACAACAGGCGATACTTTAACGGGATAATTGATAAAGAAATTGAAAGAGCAAAAAGATATAAGCAATTAATATATTTTTTAATGATAGATATTAATAGATTCAAAGAGATAAATGATAAATACGGTCATCAAATCGGCGATAAAGTATTGAAGGAAATATATGAAGTAATCGCGAAACAGGTCAGAAAGATTGATACCATAATAAGATACGGAGGCGATGAGTTTCTTATCATTGTTCCGGGAATAAGCAAAGAAAACATTGAAGGACTTATAAAAAGAATAAATAGATCAGTAGAAGAGTGGTCGGATAAGTCTTGTTTTATAGAATTCGACATTAATCTTTCAATAGGTATAAGCGTATTTAACCCAGAGCATGAGGAGCCGGTTGATAAAATATTATATTATGCAGATATGGATATGTATGAAAATAAAGCAAAGATTAAAAACAAATAAAGAAGCTCTAACTGCTTAATGCAGAAGCTCCGGTAAATTGGCTGTTATAGAGCTCAGAGTAAAAACCATTTTTTTGCAATAATTCTTCATGTTTTCCCTGTTCGATTATTTTTCCATGATTCATTACAAGTATCATATCAGCTTCACGTATTGTAGATAATCTGTGAGCAATAACAAAATTCGTTCTGCCTTCCATTAGCCTGGTCATTGCATTTTGTACATAAGATTCAGTTCTGGTATCAACACTGCTTGTTGCTTCATCAAGAATAAGTACGCTGGGATTAGCAAGTATGGCTCTTGCAATAGTTATCAACTGTTTCTGCCCCTGAGATATATTTGAAGCTTCCTCATTTAATACAGTTTCATATCCAGAAGGAAGAGTCCTTATAAAATGATCAGCATGAGCAGCTGTTGCGGCAGCTATTATCTCATCTTCAGTTGCATCCAATCTTCCATATGCAATATTATCTTTTATCGTTCCATTAAAGAGCCAGGTATCCTGTAACACCATGCCGAACATACTTCTAAGACTATTTCTTTTTAATTCTCTTATATCAATATCATCAAACGTTATCTTGCCGCTATCGATTTCGTAAAATCTCATCAGCAGATTCACAAGCGTTGTTTTACCTGCTCCTGTGGGGCCGACAATTGCAATGGTTTCTCCTTTCTTAACATCTATATTCATATTTTCAATCAGGGGAACTTCTTTCTTATAACTGAAATATACATCCTGGAATTTAATGATGCCTTTAGGAGAAATTATTATTTTTGAATCCTTGCTATCCTGAATTTCTTCTGCTTCATCCATTATTTCAAAAACTCTCTCAGCAGATGCTAAAGTGGATTGTACAAGGTTAGCCATATTTGCTGCCTGTGCTATAGGATGTGAAAACTGTCTTGAATATTGGATAAAAGCTTGTATGTCACCTACATTAAGTGTTTGTCTCAGTGCAAAAATTCCACCAACAACACAAATAAGGACATATACGAGGTTTCCGATGAAATTCATCATCGGCATTATAATTCCTGACATAAATTGTGCTTTCCAGGAATATGTATAAAGTTTTTCATTAACATTTTTAAATTTTGCAATGGATTTTTTTTCGTAATTATAAGATTTAACTACTATATGGCCGGAATACATCTCTTCAACATGACCGTTCAATTCCCCAAGTGTTTTTTGCTGGGAAACAAAGAATTTTTGTGATTTTCTTGTTATAAAAAGCATTACAACTGTATAAAGAGGTAAAGTTAGTATTACAATCAGCGTTAATAAAGGGCTGATTGTAAGCATCATTATAATTATCCCAAGTAATGTTACAACTGAAGTGATTATCTGGTTCAGCCCCTGCTGCAGGGTAGTGGCAATATTATCTACATCGTTTGTCACCCTGCTAAGTATTTCTCCATGGGTTTTTGAATCGAAATATCTCAAGGGCAGTTTTGCAAGTTTTTCATTTATATCTTTCCGCATGTTGTATACGATTTTTTGAGAAACTGAAGCCATAACATAATACCCGAGGTAAGTAAAGGCAGCACTTATTATGTAAAGAATCAGCAGAATCACTAATATTCTGCCTATATACGCAAAATCTATTCCATCAACAACTGCAGTCTGTGTCTGAACAGCTCTGAGTTTTGAAACAAATCCTTCAACAAGTTTGTTGGTTGCCATTCCAAGGATCTTAGGCCCTGCGATATTAAACAATGTCCCAAGTATTGTTATAAACAGTATGGCAATGAGCTGCCACTTTTGAGATGAGCAATATTTAACCAGTCTTTTAAAGGTTGCTTTAAAGTTTTGTGGTTTTTCACCTGAGAAATTTCCATGTCCGAAACCTCTTCCCGGACCGAAACCTCTTCCCGGACTCATCTTCATAGATTGTTTTTGACTTTTTTCTCTTTCTGTCAATCTAACTCCTCTTTAGATAGCTGGGAAGCGACTATTTCCCTGTAAATGCTGCATGTATCCAATAATTGTCTGTGCTTCCCGCTTCCTACTATCTTTCCTTCTTCAAGGACTATTATTTTGTCTGCATTCATCACGGTGCTTACTCGCTGGCTGACTATTATAATGGTTGAATCGGTTACTTCCTTTTTTAAAGCATTTCTCAATTTGGCATCAGTTTTAAAATCAAGAGCAGAAAAACTATCATCAAAAATAAATATTTTTGGTTTTCTAATAAGCGCTCTTGCAATACTGATTCTTTGTTTCTGCCCTCCGGAAAGATTAGTCCCGCCTTGAGTTATTAATGTATCGAATCCTTTTTCTAGCTCATCTACAAATTCTTTTACCTGGGCTATTTCTGAAACGTATCTTATTTCGCTGTCAGATGCCTCTTCATAACCGAATTTTATATTTTCCGCTATAGTCCCACTGAAAAGCAAAGATTTTTGAGAAATAAGGCCTATTTGATTCCTCAAGTCACTTTGTCTAACCTGTCTTATATCGATTCCATCAATAAGTATTTCGCCCTTCTGTATGTCATAAAATCTGCATAATAAATTTATTATTGTCGATTTTCCGCAGCCGGTACTTCCGACAATTGCAGTAGTTTTGCCAGGTTCAGCAGTAAAAGATACATTATTTACAACCGGCTGCTCAGCCCCTTTGTATGCAAAAGTAACATCTTTAAATTCGACATGACCTCTACTGTTGATTAAATCAGCTGGATTCTCAGGGTCATTTATTTCAGGTACTATATTAAGAACCTCATTTATTCTGTCTGCTGACGCCTGTGCCCTTGGTATCAATATAAACATCATTGTTCCCATCAAAAATGAAAACATTATCATTGAACTATACTGGATGAAGGCAACCATATCGCCTACATTCATTGCCATATTGTTTATTCTTATGCTTGAGAACCAGACAATAATAAGAGTTGCGGTACTCATGATGAACATCATGGAAGGGAAGATAAAAGCCATTATCTTATTTACCCTAATTGCATTTTGCATAAAATCCTTATTGGCATTATCAAAACGCTTCTTTTCTTCCTGAACGCGGTTAAATGCTCTTATAACTCTAATGCCAATAAGATTTTCCCTCATGACAAGATTAAGTCTATCTACTTTTAGCTGCATTAATCTAAAGAGAGGGAGGCCTTTCTTTCCTATCAATATCATTATTGAAACAAGAATAGGAAGAATGATTGCGAAAATTATAGAAAGTTTTGCATCTCTTGTAACTGCCATTACGATTCCGCCTATTCCCATCATTATAGCCATTACAAGCATCCTCATCATAATAAATACATTTTGTATCTGGACAACATCATTTGTGGTTCTTGTTATCAGCGAGGCGGAACCTATCTTATCCACTTCATTTAGTGAATAGCTTTCAACCCTTGTAAAGATTTTCTCCCTGACATCTTTTCCAAAAGACATTGCTATGCGCGCAATCAAGAAACTTGCTGCTACTGTAACAATAACTGAGCCAGCAGTAATAAGCAGCATATACCCTCCGACTTTTAAAATATAATTTATATCGTTTTTCAGTATGCCATTATTAATTATATCCGACATAAGACCGGGCAAAAAAAGCTCTGATATAGATTGCAGAAATATAAGTATTATTGTTGCAACTATAGCAAAAGAATAAGGTTTTAATTGTTTAAAAAGTTTAAGCACAAAAAATAATATTCCTTTTTTAAATCAATATTTTATTTTTATATTATAATTGTAAAGACGCTATATCTTTCTTTAAATCTATCTATTCTTCCAAAAGTTTTTTTAGAATGATGAGTCCGTCAGTTATCTTTTTTCTATCTTTCTGGCCGATTATTTTTACTTTTTTATCAATGTAATCATTTATTTTATGATGGAAATCTCCATGTTTTTTTTCAAAATCTTTAGTAATACTTACGTAAACAACTCTTCTGTCTTCATCACTTCTTTTTCTTTCAACGATTCCATGCTCTTTTAATTTTTCTATCATTCCTGAAAGGGTACTGTTTGAAAGGCCGAGGAGTTCGCTTAATTCAGTTATTTTTATTTTCTTATGTTCGCTTATTGTTTTAATTATTATTCCGTGAGAAGGACCGATCCCTTCTTCTTTAAGCAGTTTTCCCATTTCTGTTTTTAACAAAACGAAAATCTGGTATAAGGTCTTAATTATGTCAATATTTATTTTTTTATCTGATTCATTCATTTATATAAATACCTGCTTTTTTTATAATAAATATATTTCATATACGAAAATTTCGCTTACGAAATATTATTCTTAAAAAAATAATATGTCAATGATTATTATAGGTAATGGTTAAAAAATAATATTAATTTATTAAAATAGAATATTTTTATTACAGGTGTGATTGAGGATAAGTTAAAGTTTCAAAATTATTTTATAGACCAATCAAATATCATGTTTTAAACTAATATAAAAATATATTAAAAAAAGAGAATATGTGAATAAAATAACATATTTATGTATTTGCATAATTATGTTACTTATGATAATTTATAATTAGATTTTATTATGTTAAAACCTTATTTTGAAAAACCAAGATTTAAATTATTCTTAGGCGATTCAATAGAAATACTTAAGAGCATATCTGATAATTCCATAGATATGATATTTGCAGATCCGCCTTATTTTTTATCCAGCGGAACTTTTACATGCCAAAATGGGAAAATGGTCAGTGTAAAGAAGGGGGAATGGGATTTAAGTAACGGGACTAAAAAGAATTTTGATTTTCACTTTTTCTGGATAAAAGAGTGTAGAAGAGTATTAAAGCCTAGTGGGACAATTTGGATTAGCGGCACTTATCATTCAATATATCAGTGTGGATTTGCACTGGAAATCAACGGCTTTCATTTTTTAAACGATATTGCTTGGTTTAAACCAAATGCTTCTCCAAATTTAAGCTGTAGGTTTTTTACCGCAAGTCATGAAACTTTGCTTTGGGCAAAAAAAGATAAAAAATCAAAGCATACTTTCAACTATGAAATAATGAAAAATGGTTCCTGGCCTGAAGATCAATTGAAAAAGAAGGGCATGCAAATGAGGTCAGTTTGGTCAATTGATACCCCAAAACCAGTTGAAAAAAAATTTGGTAAACATCCTACCCAGAAACCATTTAATTTGTTAAAAAGGGTAGTGCTAGCCAGCACAAATAAAGGAGATGTAATACTTGATCCTTTTACAGGGAGTTCAACAACCGGAATTGCTGCATATATTGCTGGTAGAGATTTCTTAGGGATTGATAATGAAAAACAATATCTGGACCTATCTATAAAAAGATTTAATGAATTAGAAAGTAATCTTAAAAACAAATTAAAACTTTTTGAAGAAAAAAATGAAGTTTCTTAATTTTTATAAAAAAGTCTTGAAGAACAATTCTCCTGATGATGTTTTCAATAGTTTTATTTCCGGATTAAAGCCAAGTATTTTATTGTGGTCTTATTTCGTAAACTGGGATAAGGTTTTCATAAATGCAAAAAAAATTGAAATTGCATTAAACAATTTTAATTATTTAATAGGAAAACAGGATTTTGACAATGAATTTAAGTTTCTGATTAAGCAGGATCCCTCATTAATAAAAGTTATTCCTTATCTCATAGTGCGTGACGGTTCTAACAGGTTGAATTATAAAATTCTGGTAGATTATAAAAATAAAAAATTTGTTTATGAAGATTATGATTTTTCAAAAAATGATCCGGATGAAGAGGATCTCGAAAAATATTTAACCTTTGTAAAAGAAACTGGTTTAAAAAATCTTATGGTAAACCAAAAAGTGAAAAATCTTGTTGATTATATGATTGGCATTGAAGCAGGAATTGATAGTAATGGCAGAAAGAATAGAAGCGGACATTGCATGGAAGATATTGTTGAATATTTTATTAATGATCTTTGTTTAAAAAGCAATATAGAATATTTAAAAGAAGCAAATTCAGAAAAAATTAAAAATAAATGGGACATTGAAGTACCAGTTGACAAAACATCAAGAAGGTTTGATTTTGTTTTAAATGCTGAAAACGAACTTATAATAATTGAAACAAATTTTTATAGCGGTGGAGGCTCAAAACTTAAATCTACTGCAGGAGAATATAGAAATCTTTATGATATTTTTAATAATAGATATAAATTTATATGGATAACCGATGGTTTTGGCTGGAAGACAACTTTAAATCCTCTTAGGGAAACTTTCGATCATAATGAATATGTTTTCAATTTGAATATGCTGGAGTTGGGAATACTTGAGCATCTGGTATTAAAAACTAATTAGGTAATATTATACTTGATTAAACGTACTTCTTTGTTCATATTATGAACTAAAATAAGCTAAGTTAGCATAAGTAGATGTGGGGTTAACCTCATTCTTCAATAGACTATATTATTCTTGAGGAATTTAAAAATAAATTTAATAAAAAAAGTACTCATTAGTTGGTTTTAACTTAGACAAGCTTATATCCAATATGTTAGATTCAGGTCAAAGCTCTGTAATAAATATTTTTACAAATGACAAATATAATTATTTTTTAATCGAATTTTATTTTTTATTACAGGTGTGATTGAAGATAAGTCCTTAAATTAGAGGTCCTGGATAATTTTAATTTTTTACGGATATTTAATCGATGGTAATCTATTGCTTTCTGAGTTACGCAAAGCTTGTCTGCAATTTCTTTCGACAGGTAGCCCTCTTTTATAAGCGATGCTATTTGAATTTCCCTAGGTGTCAGTTCAGAAACCGGTGAAGGTCTTTTTTTTGTAATAGGATATACTATCTCATCGATGATTGCATTTACAAGCTCAACATCTTTTTCATTTGCAGATTTTTTCAGATAATTAAGAGAAGGTTTTATAAATTTTTCCAGATTAGTTGAGATTGTATGCTCAAGATTATTCTGAAATTCTTCTCTCTGATTAAGAATATTCATCAAAATTTTATTTTGCTCTTCAAGATTTTCAAAACGATTTTCAATATCGCTAAGGTTTTCTTTAATATATTTCTGGAAAGTAATATCCCTTATATATTCTATTATGAGAATTACATTGTTCTTTCTATCAAAAACAGGAATTGAGAATAATTCATGCCATCCTGGAGTTTCACCTTTTCTTGGATAGCTCATAATGCTCATCTGGGGGCTTTTCATTTTTAGAGCTCTTAAAGTAGGACAGTCATCACAAGGCTTTTTTCTATGGTGATATACAGAGTAGCACTTTCTATTGATTGGATTTATGCCTCTTGTGTAAAGGTTTGAAACTGTAGCATTGACATATCTGACAATAAGGTCGGTATCCAGAACGCTAACTCCATCTTGTATGAATTCCAGGATAGTATGAAAAAAATTAGAACTGTCAAAAAAAACTTCTTTATCCTCGACTATAATTTTTTTAGAAGATTCCTTATTCAGAATCCATCCAAATACATTTTCATACATATGATAAAATTCTTAGAAAAACATTAGTATTATTAATAAATTTACATATTATACTAGTATTCCTAAAAAAGTAAGGAATATTTAAATATTAAGGAAATAACCAAAATTACTAAGAGAAGAACTAGTATTAATAATACTAAAATTTAGCTAGTATAATTAAAGTGTTTTAATGGTATTACTAAAAAAATAATTTGTTATATACTTGAATAGTAAAAAAAGATTTAAAAATGCAATTTATAAAAAGCAAAAAAGGGGAAAACAAATGAGCAATAAAGATACAGCTCTTGCACAACCCATCAAAATCGGGAAAAAAACTGCCAAAAACAGATTTGTCATCCAGCCGATGGAATGTGCTGATGCAAGTGCAAGCGGAGGATTTTCAGAAAGATCTCTGGAAAGATATAGAAATCTGTTTGAAGGTGATGCAGGGGTCATAGTTTTTGAATCGATAACCATGCAATATGACAGCAGGGCAAGAAATGAGCAGATAAGTCTCCAGCCTGACAATAAAGAGAATATAAAGGAATGGGAGAAATTCATAAAGGATATGAAAAAAATCAATCCCGATCCTCTTTTGATTGTCCAGCTGAATCATTCAGGTGAAGTATCCGGAAGCCAGTTCTCAAAAAGAGTTTGCGTTAAACCGCTTCATGGTTTCGGTGGGGAAGTAATAGATGAAGATTATGTAGACGATACTATTGATTTATTTGTCAAATCATCAAAAATACTATATGACCTTGGTGCAGATGGCGTAGACCTTAAATTCTGTCACGGGTATTTTGGCTCACAGATTTTAAGACCATACAATGATAGAAACTGGAAATACGGCCCAACATGGGACAAAAGAAGCAGATTTGCTTTCGATATGGTAGAAAAAGTAAGAAAACTTGTTAACGATGATAAATTCATAGTAGGCTCCAAAGTTTCTATGTGGGAAGGCTTTCCAGGAGGACAGGGATGCGCAGGACCTGATACCGGGATAATAGATCTTACTGAATCTATCGATCTTTGCAAGGGACTTGAGGAAAGAGGAGCAAACTTTATCCTTGAATCAACTGGAAATCCTTCAGTTACAATGGAACTCCACATGCCAGAGAGAGGAAAACCTGATGATGTTTACCTGCATTTCACTATGGCGAAGATAATCAAGGAAAATGTAGGTCCTGATGTAGTTGTGATGGGCGGGGCTTACTCGGTACTTAATAATGGAAAAAACTTCCTTAAAGCTGTACAGCCTGAATGGAACTCATTATTCCACTGGGGCAACTATAATATTGAACATGGTTATGCTGACATGGTTGCACTTGGAAGGCAGTCTTTAGCTGATCCCAAGCTTCCCGCAAAATATTTAACGGACAAAGAAGATGAAATTAACTGGTGCGTAGCTTGTGACAAATGTGTTGAACTTTTAATAAGGCAGGAAAATGTAGGCTGCACAGTTTATAACAGACCTTATACCGACCTTATAAGAAAAGTCAG
>JAQVJB010000054.1 GCA_028695395.1 Actinomycetota bacterium
TGTATCAACCCATTTATAGTATTGTATTGTTTTAAGTGTTGCATGTCCTGCTGAACCTACAACAGGATACTGGCGGTTTATCCCCCATCCTAGATCATATTCAGGAACCCACACAGTAATTACATACCTTTGCATATATCCGCTGCTGACCCAGACCCTGTAACTGTAATTTTGATAATATCCGCTATTTACCCATTCATAAACAGTATAACCGCTTTTAACCCACTCATAATAATTCTCAGTCTTATAATAACCACTGCTGACCCATTCTCTGTAGGTTTCATCTTTCCAATATCCGTCGTTTACCCAATGCGATGTATCAATCCATTCATAATAATCATCATATGACCAATACCCCTGATTTACTTTATAAGATGTATCGACCCATCTTGTTTTTTGATTTTCATCCCAGTAACCGTCTTTAACTAGATGTGTCACCACTTCCCAGTGAGAGGTATCAATCCATATAAGTCCTTCTTCTGCATCCAAATAACCATTTTTTAAAAATGAAAACAGAAATATAAATACTATTAATATTGTCAGTAAAAATATCTTATACTTTTTAAACATTTATTATTAAAATTTATTTGTTAAAAATATTCTTTAAAAACTAGCAGTTTTGAACTGGGACTATTCTTATAATATGTCAATAATGTTTCCTGAAGATAAATCTTTTTATTAAAATAATCTTTAAAATCATCTATAGAATTCATTATCTTAAATCCGATATATATATCGTTTGGCGGTATAAACATATGCTCGCATTCATTATTTTTAAATTCATCGAGGTCTATTGTTTTTTCATAATCTTTTACCTCTTCATAAACTAATTTATCAGTATAAAGATCCATTTCTTTACTTTCTTTTTCAACCACAAATATAATTTCTTTTTCACTTATGTCTTTTATTTTCCCTAAATAATACTTTATTGTGCCCTGAACTCTTTCATCTATTATCCAGCCCTCGTATTTTTCTCCGTTTTTTTCCGTTGTCAGCTGCTTTTTTAATTTGACTTTCACATCTTTGCCATTAACATCCTTTAGCATTTCATACTTGGTTACATTTGTAATGCCTCCTTCTTTACCCAAAATAGTTAAATCTGTCTCCATGAGTTCTTCGCCATTTTCATTAAAAACACCAAGAGGGTCAGAAAAATCTTCCTGGGAACTTATTCTTCCTAATAGCTCCATGGTCAATTTTCTCTCATCAGACATTTCTTTCTTTTCAGAAGGATTATTAAATACAAATACCAAAACTACAGAAGATATTAAAATAAAAAGAACTGAAATTATAATGATTGATAATTTAAATTTTTTCATAATAATATATAATTTATATATTTATAATAAATATTAATATTTAATAATAATATTTAAAAAATTTTTTAAAATTTTTATCTTTTTTCTTCTATTCTCATCAAAGATTCACTTTCAACTTTAAAAAAACTACTATCTCCTGCTGGAAGAAGGCTCTGAAAAAAAACGGGAACCTCATAATACACTGCCACCAAAACATTATCTCCCGGGTTATACCCGTCAATATCAATATCTGCTTTTAACCGCTCATCAAATGACCAGCCTGGTAATGAAGAATTTGCATAATGATATACTGCATTGATTGCATCTTCTTCTGGATTCTCGCTAAGAATTGCTGCTCTTGCACCCTCAAAAGATGCCGCATTCACAGCAATTTTTGCATTCATAATAAAACCAAACTGAATTATTCCTGCAATTAATATCAATAAAATAGGAGCAATTATTGCAAATTCCATTAAAGAGCTACCTCTAGTTAATGTAGCTTTATTTATTATCCTGCTTTTTTTAAAGGACATTAGTTTTATCTTCCTTTTAAAAAAAATAATAAATTTACAGACTATCTACTATTTTTTGGAATACTGACTGTATCTTATCTCCAAGTGACGTAACAACTACTATGCAGACTATTACTACAAGTGCAATATAGAGAGCAATCTCAATTAATGTTGATCCCCTTCTAGATACATATAATCTCAAAAAATAATTTTTTATTCTTTTCATTTACTCTCCTAACCTTATTATTTGAATAATAATTTAAATTGAGGAATGATTGGTAAAATAAATAGCATTATCATCGGAATAAAGATAAAGATAAAAATAATAAATACTAAATTACTTTCAAGTTTTTCAGCCCTTATTTTAATATGGTCTCTTTGATCTCTTCTTATCTCCTTAGATAAATCTCTTAATGTATTATTTATCGGATTGCCAACAATTTCTGCTTCGGAAATTACTTTTAGAATTCTTTCAAACTCAAGACAAAAAGATATTTTGCCTATGTACCTGAGAGATTCTGTTTTACTATTCCCTTCCATTTGTTTTAACCTATATATTTTAAAAAGCTCATAAATATTGCCTTGCATATTATCAATGAGATATTTTATGGATTCATCAAAAGAAAGGCCTGCGTTTATTAACAAATACAAAAAATCTATGAAATCAGGCAACTCGGTATAAATATTTATCATTTTTTTATTTATATAATTTTTAAGAATTTCTGATGGTAAAAAGAAGCAGATGGCAGCTGCGCAAAGTGAAATAATAAAATAATTATTCTGAAGAAGTAATCCAATAAAATTTATTAAAATAAAAACTGTGAGGCTAGATAATATTTTAACAATATACAATTTTTCAAGAGAATCTATTTTTATCCCTAAGAATTTATAACCTGAAAAATCATTAAAGTAAATTTCAAATTTTTTATTATCAGGCTTTAATTGATTTCTTTTTAGAAAAACTTTTTTAATAAAGTTTTTACTTTTAGTATCAAATCTATTGGTTTTAAAAAAAATAAATAGCAAAATAAAAAAGAAAAAGATTAATATAGAAATAGTTATAATTATAATCTTCATGATATTAGAATATTTTTTCCCAGATTATTTATTGTTTTGTTGATAAGCAAAAATCCAATTAAAAAACTGCCTATTGCATATATAGAAATAATAATTCCCAGGCCACTTAGGTAATAAGAAATAAAATTTTCATTAATCAATGTTATTACTAATATTGAAATGATAGGAATAAACATTATGAAATATGAGGAATATCTTGGACCCGTGCTTAAAATATTTATATAATTTTTTAATGATTTCTTTTCTCTTATATATTCTATTTGATAATTTATAAACTTACTTATATCTGTTCCTTTTTCACTGGCAGCAATAAACCCTGATAGTACTACCTCAATTAATTTGCTATCATTTTTTTTAATCATAATTCTCAGGGCATCTTTAAAAACTAATCCTCTGGAGTAGTTTTCCAGAACTTCCATAAAATCATTTTTAAGCGGTTCGCCTATTTCATTTATTGAATTTTTTATACAGTTTAAAATATTTGGCTGGATAAAAAGATTGCCTGACAAACTTAATAAGAAATATTCAAGCTGCTCTTCTTTTCTATTAATATTTCTCCTTTTTTTAATGTTTAAGAGTATGAATATGATGGCAAAAATAGCAAAAATTATGAAAAAAGTAATGAATAATGATACTTTCAAAATTATACAAACTAATAAAATTAGTGTCGAAATAATAAATAGTATCAGTATAAAATCATTTAAATCGATTTTTAAATTTAAGTTTTCAAACCATTTTTCTAATATATTTATTCTCTTTTTCTTTTTGTATAAATCACTTTGTCTAATATTATTTCTTAAAATAATGTCCAGGGTCTTATTCTTTCTTTCAATATAAAAAAGTAATAAAAAGAAAAATAAATAAAAAACTCCAAACGTAGCAAAAACTGATATTTTTAAAGATATACTAATTTGTAGCCACCTTCTTTGCTTAGTTTTTTATCAACAGTAATTATTTCCTTTATCTTTCTCCGGATAATATTCATTTTTTCATCAAATTGGTTTTCAAGGTAAATAACTACATTTATTGCTCTTGCTATAATCCTTTTAATCATTGTGTTGCTCAGATTCTGTCTATATTCCATTGCAAGCGACTCCAGCCTTATTAATGCATCAAAGGCAGAATCTGCATGAATAGTTGAGAAACTTCCTTTATGTCCGGTATTTAATGCCTGTAAAAGTTGATATGCCGAAACATTTTCTCTTATCTCTCCAATTATTATTCTGTCAGCTTTCATTCTCAATGTTTCAAAAAGCAATCTTTCCTGATTTATCTCATAATCAATTTCCCTAGATTTTACTCTTGTTGTCAGAAGTCTCGAATAGGGATGATTCAAGGGTTTAATTTCAGGAGTATCTTGTATTATATTAATAAATTCATTCTCCGGGATAAGCTTAATCAATGTGTTTAACAAAGTTGTCTTTCCGGTTCCCATACCTCCGGCAATTATTATATTTCTTTTGTTTTTTATAAAAGACTTAATTTGGTTTTTTACTTTTTTGTCAAACATCCCAACCTTTTCAAGGTCGTCAATTTGAAAATCTAGACAGTTGAAAACTCTTATTGATATATAAACTTTATCAGACACGGGAGGTATGACAATGGAACATCTGCTTCCTTCATATAAATCAGTATTTAGAAAAGGAATTCTTTGATCTATTATTTTTCCCGAATTTTCTTTAATTCTATCAATTATTAAAAAGACTTCATCCAAATTAGAAAAAACCTGGCCTAAAAAAATCTTTTGCCCGTTTTTTATTATTACCATTTCAAGACCGTGTATAAAAATATCTGTAATCTCTTTATCGCAAAGATACACCTCAAGTATTCCCAAACCAAATGTGTCATAAAAAATGCGCTCAATCATTTCATCTTTTATTTTATAGTTAACAAGATTAAAATATTCTTCCACTTCTTTCTTTATAATAAGAAAAATTTTATCTTTAAAATCTTCCTTATTTTTAAAAACCGGATTAAGATTATAGGCTTTAGATTTAATTCTCTTTTTTACTCTTCTAATAATTTCTTTTTCCAGCTCGGACTCTTTTATTGTTTTTTCTGTTATGCGGTCTTTAAGGCTCATTTTTTAAGCAATATTGTTTAAATAAAAATTTTCTAATATCTTGGATATGCTCGTAAAAGTTTTTGTTTTTAAAAACCTGCTTTTATTGTTTAAAACCAGGCTTTTATTAAAATTTCTCTCAAAAGAAATGAATCCAAGTATTGGTAATGTAATTATTCTGGATATATCAATTATTTTAAAAATATCTATTAATCTTTTCTTATTTATCAAAAAATAAAAATTATCGTGATGAAGAAGAAACTTATTTTTTAAAAGATTTATAAATTCCATATTCCTGTATAGAGACTCTACTTCCAATTCAGAAATTAAAAAAACATAATCAGTAATCTTCAACACATCAATAATTAAACCATTTAAAACATTTTGGGTATCTATAATTATTATTTCATAATTTTTTAAAGCAATATTGATTAGATCGTTTATCTCGTCAGACTTAGCTTCTTCGGCAAATAGCGGATTGGAGAAGCCCTTTATTATATCTAAATTGTTTCCTATGTTTTTTACAAAAGAGCATAATTTTGATGGAAACTTTAAAGCTATTTCAATTGAATTTTCATTATTTACATTAAATAAGACAGAGAAATCACCAGGGGAAGAATCCATTTCCATTAATAATGTCTTCTTATTTTTTTTATAAGAAAAATATAATGCAAGACATAAAGATACAGTGGTTTTTCCTGTTCCACCCTTGTTAGAAGCAACCGTTATGATTTT
Organism: Actinomycetota bacterium; assembly: GCA_028695395.1. Classification (GTDB taxonomy): domain Bacteria; phylum Actinomycetota; class Humimicrobiia; order Humimicrobiales; family Humimicrobiaceae; genus Humimicrobium. Next base: position 5,685 of record JAQVJB010000054.1, read on the forward strand.
TTTTTTATTTTTATTCATTATAAAAGTACTTTACTGTGGACCTATTAATAACTTATATTTCTCACTTGAAGTAATTTTTGCAAGATAAGGAGCTTCAATATTTTTGCACTTTACAAATAACGATGAATCAGATTTACTGTTTTTTGATAAAATACCAATATCACTTTCTTCATTTTCTTTTATATAGATAATCTCTAAATTTTTAAAATACACAAATCCATCTACTAAAAAAATATTTTCAGATATTTGGAAAACACTGTTATCTAGATAATTTTTAATATTTGATTCATTAACAATATAATTATCATCAGAAACATGGGAAGATTTATTATTTTTATAGAAAATATCTTCCATGTCTTTATCTTTTTCTGCAGATACAATCATTATTTTCTTTCCGATTTTAAGATTATTGGCAATATTTTCTTTTGGGTCTAGATTAATAGACATAATAGCTTCATCTTCTTTCAGGCTTGCTATTAGGAGATCCTCGGTTCTGTCTTTAAGCATATCTTTAGTAATAAAATCTCCTGAATATCTATCAGCTTTTATCTCTAATCCTATCAACTCTGATTTGTTTTTAATTACTTTAGAAGGAATTTCCTGTTTATAAAAATGACCATCTGTCAAGTGATCCTTATTAATAATATCTCCTTTCTTAATATCTACCTGCAATATGGCTACAGTAACTTTCTCAAAATGATTATTCAGATATAAATATATTGAACAACCTATTATCAGTGCACCTATAATTGAAAGAATAAGAAATTTCTTATATCCAAAATACATCTATTTCTCTCCTTAAGATGTTAAGATTTTTAATGTAATTTCCTTTAAATTATTAAAACCTTCAAGATTGTTGAAATATGATTTCTTTAAATCTTCTTGATTATCTAATTCTTCAGAATAAGGAATCATCATCAAATAATCTGGTTTTAAATAACTTCTAATGACTTCGATACTTTTTTTAATATTACTTTGATTTTTAATTTTATTTATGATCAATACCTTCTTAAGGCCGTCATAAATATACTTCTTAACTATTTCAGTGATTCTTCCTAAACTGCCAATACTTTCATCAGATAAAATCAATAAAGTATCTGATATATCGGTAATCCCCAGATAAAATTCATTTATCTTATTAGGCAAGTCAAAAATCATAAGATCATATTTTTTTCTTGCAAGCTCAACCAGTGTATAGATTTCTTTTAAATCAATCTTGTCGGAAATCTCATGAGAAGGAGGCGGCAGAATGATGTCGACATTATTATCTAAGCTTATAAGACAATTTTGAAAACTGTTTTTGTCATAGCTTTCAGAAAAGAAAGTAAGGTTAGGAGTTTTTGGAGTGTTTAAATAATAGCCCAGATCGCTACAACCTTCGTTAAAATTTAAATCTATAATTAATGTCTTTATATTATTTAACAGATTAGCAATAAAAAAAGATACTGTTGTTGCACCTACTCCTCCCTTTGCTCTAAAAACAGTTATTACTTTTTGCTTAACAGCTTTTACTATTTCTTTATTTTGATGAACTTCGTTTTTTCTATTTTTTCTATTAACATTTTTAATCAAACTAGAGTTGTCATTATCTTTTACGTTAAAATTTTTATCTTTAATAACATTTTCTATTTTTATCTTTTCATTATTACTTCTCAGCTTTATTTCTTTTTTCTTCTTCTCAACATTATTAACCTTAGTTTTAAGATTTTTTTTAAGTGCTCTTTTAAACATTTTCTGTATGCTATTGTTTTCTTCTTCCTTACTCTTCTTTATATCGAATTCCCTCATTATGATTTTCTTTAAATTTTTATAGTCAAACTTTTTCGGAAGATCCTTTTCAATTAAAAAAGATTTTATTTTTTTATTCTTCGCTCTCTCTAATATATTTTCAAAATTTGAAATATTTTTGCTAATAAATAAAATATCTATCTTTTCATACTCTAAAACAAAATTTACTGCATACTCGGAACTAAGATTTATAAAACAGAAATTATCCTTGATTTTTGCTGTCTCACTGAAAATATCTAATTCTGTATCTGCAACAATAATTTTAAAACTAGAATAATTTTCACTATTATTAGAATTGTTTAATATATTAGACATATATTATAATTAATATTATATATATTAATATTAAATTTATGTATTTATAATTTAAACATTTACTACTGCTGTGTCAACGCAATATGAATAATTTCTGTTGACTCTTTGCTCTACATAATGATAGTAATATAGTTTAAAATGGATTGATTTTTAATGATTCAAAAGAATTACCTCAAGAAATAAGGTAAAGACCTGATAAATGCCTTAAGGGCTCCATTCGGAGCCCTTAATCCTTGAAATTTAATCATTTCTGATTAAAAAAATTATTTTACCCTTAAACCTTATTGTTAATAATATGAATTGATTGTTCACAGGTATAATCTCTTGAATTTTCACTGACTATTGAAGAGGCAATTATGGGGAACTTCTCCATCTCTAATATAAATAAATAAGATTTAATTCGTGATGGGACCAGATTATAGGTCCCCAAAGAAAAGAGACCGGCGAAAAAGCCGGTCTCTTTATATATGTCAACCTGCATAAGGCAGTTTGTCGACAGAAAATGATTCGGGTTAATTTACATACCCATTCCTGGCATACCGCCTGGATAGCCGCCGCCCTGAGGCATCGGAGGCATTTTTTCTTTTTCAGGTTTTTCAGCAACAATAACTTCTGTTGTAAGAAGAAGAGCTGCAATGGAAGCTGCATTCTGCAAAGCACTTCTTGTAACTTTGGCAGGGTCGATAATACCAGCTTCGATCATGTTAACATATTCACCGGTTGCAGCATCAAGGCCTTCTCCATCAGGAAGTGATTTAACTTTTTCAACAATTACTGAACCTTCAAGACCTGCATTGTTTGCAATCTGCCTGATTGGTTCTTCAAGAGCTTTGATAACTATCATTGCACCTGTAAGGATGTCGCCTGAAAGTGACTTGGTGTCGATTTTCTTCATAACGTCAACAAGAACAACGCCGCCGCCAGGAACTATTCCTTCTTCAACAGCTGCTTTTGTAGCTGAAAGTGCGTCTTCGATTCTATGTTTCTTTTCTTTAAGTTCAACTTCGGTTGCTGCTCCTACTTTTATAACTGCAACGCCGCCTGATAGTTTTGCAAGTCTTTCCTGAAGTTTTTCTTTGTCAAAATCAGAATCGCTTTGTTCTATCTCTGTTTTGATTTGTTTGATTCTTCCCTTGATAGCATCTAATGTTCCTTTGCCTTCAACAACAGTTGTATTTTCTTTGTCAACTTTTACCTGTCTTGCTGAGCCAAGCATATCAAGAGTAACATTTTCAAGCTTCATGCCGATTTCTTCGCTTATTACCTTGCCGCCTGTAACAATAGCAATATCTTCAAGCATTGCTTTTCTTCTGTCACCAAATCCAGGGGCTTTAACTGCAACGCACATTATTGTTCCTCTTAATTTGTTAACAACGATTGTTGCAAGAGCTTCGCCTTCAACATCTTCAGCAATAATCAATAATGGTTTCCCACTCTGCATAACTTTTTCCAGTACAGGTACAAGGTCGCTGACTGCAGATATTTTCTGGTTAGCAATAAGAATATACGGGTCACTTAAAACTGCTTCCATTCTGTCAGGGTCAGTTACCATATATGGTGAAAGATAGCCTTTGTCAAACTGAAGACCTTCAACCAATTCAATGTCGATTCCGAATTTATTTGATTCTTCAACAGTTATTACGCCGTCTTTCCCTACTTTTTCCATAGCATCAGCTATAGTATGCCCGATTACTGAATCTGCTGCTGATATTGCTGCAACTTCAGCGATTTTCTTTTTGTCAGTAGAAACATCTTTTGAAGCCTTGCTGATTTCTTTTACAACTGCATCAACTGCATGCTCGATACCTTTTTTTAACTGTAGAGGGTTTGCACCAGCTGCAACATTCCTTAAACCTTCTTTAACCATAGCCTGTGCAAGAAGGGTTGCTGTTGTTGTGCCGTCTCCAGCTACATCATTTGTTTTTGTTGCAACTTCTTTAAGAAGCTGAACGCCTGTATTTTCAAATACATCTTCTACATCAATTTCTCTTGCAATTGTAACTCCGTCATTTGTAATTGTCGGAGCGCCGTATTTCTTTTCAAGAACTACATTTCTTCCCTTAGGGCCAAGGGTAATCTTTACTGCATCAGCGATAATATTGACGCCTCTTTCCAGAGACCTTCTCGCTGACTCATCGTATTTTAAATCCTTTGCCATATTAAATCCTCCTTAGATTATTAAAACTTATAAAAATTCTAACTTTTGTAAATAAAAAATTTTAAAATTAATATTTTGGCATTTTACTATTCTATAATAGCCAGAACATCACTTTCCCTGATAATTAAATGCTCTTCACCATTGATTTTTACTTCTGTGCCTGAGTATTTGGAATAAAGAACTTTATCTCCCTTTTTTACATCCATCTCAATCCTTTTGCCTGATTCATCTTTCGCGCCTGGACCAACTGATATGATTTCACCCTCCTGTGGTTTTTCTTTTGCGGTATCCGGAAGAACGATTCCGCTTGCAGTTTTTTCTTCACTTGCTTTTGGTTTAACAAGCAATCTGTCACCTAGTGGTCTGTAATTCATTACTATTACCTCCTTTAAATTATAAATATTTATGTTTTTATACAAATTGACATTTAAAAATTAGCACTCTAGCTTAAAGTCTGCTAACAATGATAGATTGTATTATATTAAAAATCAAAAATCAAGAAATTTCATTAAAATTTTTAAAATAATTTAACAATATTTTTACTAAACTTATTATAACTTATTTACTAAATTATTTTACTTTTTATTTCTTTATTTATGCTTAATTTTTTGCTTATTCCGGAACAGTGCTTAAAAAAATAACTTTAGCTAAAAGACATGATTTAAAGAACTTAGTTTTTTTTTGAAAAAACCGGTTCTTTAAAATGTTTTACAAGCAAGAAAGCAACAAAAGTTCCAAGCAGGCATATTATAAGGAGAACAAACGGAACATTTCTTTTGTTGAAATATTCCGCAACAAATCCCATCAATGGTTGTATTATCAGGCTCCCTGCTATTCCCATTGCAACAGTAAAACCTGAAGCAGTTGCAGAAGCCTGCGGATTTTCTCTTACAGATATTGCTGCAGCAAGAGGGTATATTCCTGATACACCTATTGCTACCATTATTATAAATATTATTTTTACATATATATTCGGTACAATGCCATAGAACACCAGGCCTACTGAGCTAAGTAAGCCTCCGTAAAAAAGTATCTTTGCCTCACTGAAATATTTAAGTACTTTCGATATGAGTTGTAATCCTATAAAAGTAAAAAACCAGTAGATTGAAACAAATATCGAGCTTATAAATATAGGGACATCAAATGAAGTAAAATAAGTTGTAAGCCAGGCAGATGAACCTACCATGACACAGGCGAATAAAGTCAGTGTTATCGCTGAGAGTACAGTAGATTTCTTAAAGATAGTCCTGAATCCTTTATAAGTATAGCTACATTCCAATTCATCATTATTTAAATCAGTATTAATTACTTTTGTTTTTATAGCATCTTCGCCTGAGCTGATAACTTCCCTGCTATTTTCATCATTTTTTAAATCGCTTACTGCTAATGATGCCTGGCTTGCTGTTTTATAATTTTCCCTTCTGCCTGAACTGGAAATCCTGATATCCAGCCTTGCTTTCATATATTTTCTTTTTTCTTCTCTTCTGAAAGTGAAATAAAAAACTATATACATAATACCGAATACTGCTGCCAGGAAAATAAATATGAGCCTCGGGGACAGTTTAAGATAAAAAAGAAGACTAATAAGAAGAGGACCGAAAAGTGTTGAGAAATAATAGAATTTATCAAGACTTACATAAATCTCTGAGTAATTTTCATTAAAATCTATAAAAACAGCCGAGTATGAACCAGGCCATACAAAATTATATCCGATGTTTACGATAAGTACCGTTGCTATAAGTGTAAAAAAGCTCTGATAGGCGGCAAAAAGAGAAAAACCGAAAAAAGTGACCAGAAATGAGAAAAGCAAAATCCTTCTGAAAGGATAATGGTCGCAAATCCTGCCTGCAATAATATTGGAAAGAATAGCAATAAGCGAGCCTCCGAAAAAGACCAGCCCTATCTTGTCAAAACCTATTCCGAAAGTTGTTGAAAAATAAGGATAAAGAGGATCAAAAATCGGGACAGTAAATCCCAGCATTGAATAGGCAATGTACAATAATCTTAAATTGTGTTTTTGCTGCATAATACCAAAATTTATTTACGATTTTCTTTTAATAGTCTTTCTTTAATTTGTTATAGAATATTTTAAAAATCCGTCCTGGAAAAAACATCGGTTGCCAGGCTGGAAAATTCTTTTTTCTTATAGTACTGATAACCAAGTGAAGCAACCATTGCCGCATTATCCATGCAGAGAGAAACAGGTGGAATATGTACTGATATATTATTTTCCTTTCCGGCTTTTTTAAATTCCTCTCTCAATCTTGAATTTGCTGCCACCCCGCCGCTGACAAGTATTTTATCCGTTTTGAATTCTTTTGCAGCTTTTATTGTTTTCATTACAAGGACATCGATTGCTGCTGCCTGAAAACTTGCAGCAATATTTTCGAGATTTTCTTTTTTTAACATATCAGGATTTTTTTTGGTCAGATAAATCAATGCAGTCTTAATGCCGCTGAAACTGAAATTATAGTCTCCGCTCTTGGTCATCGGCCTTGTAAAATTAACAAACTGGGGATTGCCTGTTTTTGCAATCCTATCTATGACCGGTCCTCCTGGGTAACCTAGACCAAGGTATCTTGCAATTTTATCATATGCCTCTCCGGCTGCATCATCAACGGTGTGGCCGATTTCTTTGATATTAAATTTTTC
>JAQVJB010000055.1 GCA_028695395.1 Actinomycetota bacterium
TCAATCTCTGAAGAGCCTGTCTGTCAAGCCTTAAATCAATTCCCTGTTCCTTTTTAAATTCATCAGCAAGAAAATTCATTATTCTGTTATCATAATCGTCTCCACCAAGGTGCATGTCCCCATGACTTGCCTTTACCTCAAAAACTCCTTCTCCTACCTCAAGAATTGAAACATCAAAAGTACCTCCACCAAGGTCGAAGACAAGTATCTTCTCTTCTTTTTTCTTATCAAGCCCATAAGCAAGCGCTGCTGCAGTAGGTTCATTAATAATCCTTAAAACATTAAGGCCTGCTATCTTTCCGGCATTCTTTGTTGCCTGTCTCTGAGCATCATTAAAATAAGCAGGAACAGTTATAACTGCATCTGTTACTTCTGTGCCAAGATAAGATTCGGCATCTGTTTTCAGTTTTTGCAATATCATTGATGATATCTCTTCAGGAGTATATTCCCTGTCGGCAAGCTTTACTGTTGCAAGACCGTTTTTACCTCCTATTACTGAATAAGATACTATTTCCCTTTCACTGACAACCTCATCATACTGTCTTCCGATAAATCTTTTTATTGAATAAATGGTGTTTTCCGGGTTTACAGCTGCCTGCCTCTTGGCAAGCTGGCCTACAAGCCTTTCACCTTTCTTCGTAAAAGCCACAACTGAAGGAGTCGTCCTGCCGCCTTCAGTATTGGCAATTACAACAGGACTTCCGCCTTCCATAACTGCAATACATGAATTAGTTGTTCCCAAATCAATTCCAACTGCTTTTCCCATAATCAAATCAACCTTTCTTTTTTTTAAAATATTGTTAAATTTTCAATTAATAATTATTAATTTAAGAAATCTATAAAATCATCACAGGCAAACCATATACGGTTTTACTCCATAGTTTTATTTCCGTTTTCCTTTCTCGCCAGATAATTCTTATAGCAGAGGACTACATCTTCAGGACATCTGTCAAGTATGACTGCGTCCCTTCTTTTAATAAGTATGATAATTGACCGTAAATTCATTCCCTGTTCGTACATAAGTTCACGGACATATTCAAGCCAGTTAATATCTTCCTTGGAATAATATCTTTTTCTTCCCCTCCTGAGCGGACAAACCAGATGAAATTTTTCATAATAGTATAAAGTCCTGCTGTTTATTCCAAGAAAATCAGCAACAAGCTCTATTGGATAACTTTTATCTACTTCATTAAACATATAATCCGCCACACTTTCTTAAATTAATATAGATATTAATCAATAAAAAAATATTTGTCAACAAATTACTAAACATTTTTTCAGATTTAATTAAAATATAATTTACATTTAAGTGAAAAATATTTTTACATATTGCAATTATATCAATAAATATATAAAATTCAACATTTATATATTTAAATACTATGTTTTTTATTTTTTTCTATTAAAATTAATTAGATAAATAAATATTTTTGATTTTAAAATGGAAGATTTATCATCGTATTTCCTTAAAAGCCAGAGAAAGATAGTAAACAGGGTTGTTCTTGCTTTTGCCATTGCAATCATAACCGGTGCTCTTTTACTTATGCTTCCTCCAATGACAGTAAATGGCATTTCTTTCATAGATGCATTCTTTACATCGGCATCAGCGATTTGCGTAACCGGACTTATTGTCCAGGATACCTCGACATTTTTTACTGTTTATGGAAAAGCTCTGATACTTATACTTATACAGATGGGCGGCCTGGGAATAATGACAATCACTTCCATATTTGCATTGATGCTTGGCAGAAAAATCAATCTTGGAGATAGATTTTATTTAAATACGAGTTTCGGTTCACATAGAAAATTTTCACCTTCAAGATTTTTCCTTATTATTGCCTCTTTAACCATAATAATAGAGATTATAGGGACTATCATATTAACTCTCCTTTTTTATTTTAAATATGCTTATCCGTTGAAAAATGCTTTTATTCACGGACTTTTCCACTCTATAAGCTCTTTTAATAATGCTGGTTTTTCTATATATTCAAACAATTTTGCAAGCTTTACCGGTGATTTTGTATTAAATATTACAGTAATGATTTTAATAATAAGCGGAGGAATAGGCTTTTCAGTGCTTTCAGAAATTTTTGCATTAAAAAAGACAAGAAAATTGTCACTTCATGCAAAATTAGTCCTTTCTGTTACAGGTATTCTTATATTTCTTGGGACAGTTTCTTTTTTTATGCTTGAATTCAGAAACCCTGGAACAATCGGAACTCTTAATAACGGAGAAAAAATACTTGCAAGTTTTTTCCAGTCAATAACCCCGAGAACAGCAGGGTTTAATACCGTCAATATTTCAGCCGTAAACGAAACAACATTGATAATGCTACTCATCCTGATGTTCATAGGTGCATCCCCTGGAGGTACAGGAGGCGGTATAAAAACTACTACCTTTGCCTCTATTACCCTTTCAGGTATTGCTGCAATAAAAGGAAGGACAAGCATAACCATATTTAAGAAAAGAATTCCGAGGGGTACTGTTTACAGAGCACTTACCCTGACCCTGACAGCTATTCTCCTCATACTTGCAGCTTCAATAGCTATTATGATAATAGAAAAAGAAAGTTTTATAAAAGTGGTATTTGAAGCTACCAGCGCATTTGGCACAGTCGGCCTTTCTACGGGAATTACTCCCCTACTTGCAACACCAAGCAAAGCTATCCTGATATTGCTTATGTTCATCGGTCGTGTGGGATTGAGCCTATTGTCTCTGGCCATAGCTTCAAGAGTTTCACCTGAAAAAATAGAGAGGCCGGAAGAATCAATATCAATTGGTTAATTATAATTTAATGTATTAAAATACTTTTAAGAAAAAGAGGTTAGATAAAGGTCATGAAAAAATCATTTTTAATAATAGGACTGGGAAGATTTGGAATAAATGTTGCAAGAACATTGACAAAAGCAGGGCATTCTGTTCTTGGTGTAGACAATGATGAAGACATAATACAAAAATTCTCATTTGAAATAGACAATGTAATGAAACTTGACGCGACAGATTCTGATGTCCTCGATACCCTGGGAATTTCTGAATTTGAAGCAGTAATAATAAGTATCGGCGAAAAATATATACAAAATTCAATACTTGCTACTCTTCTTGCCAAAGAAAAAGGAGCAAAGCATGTTATTGCAAAGGCAGGAACAAAAGTCCAGGGGAAAGTACTGGAAAAGGTCGGAGCAGATACCATAGTATTTCCGGAAAAAGATATGGGGGAAAGAATAGGAAAATCTTTAAGCTCTGATACGCTTATCGATTATATTGAATTAAGCCCTGAAGTTTCAATAATAGAATTAAAAACACCGCCGTTCATGTATGGTAAAAATCTTATAGAATTAAACCTGAGAAAAAAATACTCGGTTACCATTATAAGCATCAAAGATAAAGAAGGTAATATCAAGACTCCTCCTGACGTTAATTATAATTTTAGGGAGACTGACGTCCTTACCCTCATCGGTGAAAATGAGCAACTCAAGAAATTGCATTTCATTGATTTTTAATCTTTTTCTTTATTAAGATAGTCAAAAATAATTGAATTCAATTTTCTGTCCTTAAAAACATTCGAGGTATGCAGTTTATTTATCCAAATTAATTTAGGGTTGTCCAGCTCTTTCTTAAGCTGGAAAACGGTGGTTTTATTGAATAAAGGGTCAAATCTGGAGCAAATCATCAGTGATTCATCTTTATTTATTCTGTGGCCCCAAGTAAGAGGATCGCTCAAAAACCATCTGGGATTAATATATTTATTTAAATCAGAGTTTTGTATTTCTTTTAAATCAAAGAAATTTTCATTTCTATTTATATATAATTCTTTAAAATTATATATAAATTCCGGAAACTGCCTGTAAAACTTATCAGATTCTTCTTTTTCTATTCTGCTCTCTCTAAGATAGCGTCCTTTTAAAATAATTTTTGACATAAAGCTATTCCAGTATATTTCGTGCCAGTTACCCCCGCATTCGACAAGCACCGCTTTTTTTATTCTCTTTTCAAATGCTTTTATAAATACCGAGCACATCCCTCCCAAGCTTAGGCCACACACAAAAAAGTTTTCAATCGGAAATTCTTTTTTTAGGATATCTATGGATTTTTTGATATCGACAACAACCTGGTGAAAAAAATCAAGCATTCCCCGGTCATCATTATCCAATAGAATTTCTCCGCTTTTTCTGGAAAACGGTGTTCTTTCCAGATGAAAAGGAAGATGCATAAAAAAACAGCTATAACCGTTCTTGATCGCCTGTTCTGCAAAATAGTAATAAGGAGAAAGTCCTTTCTTTACGCTTTTAAAACCATGAAGCAGGATTATGCATTTTCTATTTTTTTGTATTGCACTATCAAGGTATTCGCCATATACTGTATCATTTTCAGAAAACCCGCTTAAAAAAGGAGATTCAAAACTGACAGAAAATTTCTTCATCCTATTGCTTTTATGATTTTTGCAGGCTGGGTCATTACACTCATTGTCTAAGTTTGACCTATATTGTGCGTCTTTTTTTTCAGAAAGAAAATATCCCGAATCATTATCTTCTTCATAGTCAAAAAGTTTCATATTATTTTCCTTATATATAAATTTATTTTAATCAATATCTCTTTTTAATTACTAAGATATCCATAATAATTTGTTTATTTTAATAATTTTTTTTATTATTAGATTAATAGATAAATTAATAATTATTTTAAAACCAGTTTAAAAAAAATGAAATGTCCCTATTGTGACAATCTAGATAGTAAAGTCATAGATTCCAGACTTACCGAGGATAATGAGTCGATTAGAAGAAGGCGTGAATGTGAAAGATGTTTTAAAAGGTTTACCACTTATGAGAGAATAGAGACCCAGCCAGTAGCTGTAATAAAAAAAGATGGGACAAGGCAGCCTTTTAACAGAAATAAAATCCTCGACGGCCTGATAAGAGCCTGCGTAAAAAGAAATATCAGCACCAAATCACTTGAAAAAGTCGTAAATGAAATAGAGACAGAAATAAAAAATACGCCAGCTAATGAAATAAGTTCACAGGAGATAGGAGACCTGGTCCTTAAACATCTGAAAGCTATTGATAAAGTCGCATACATAAGATTTGCCTCAGTATACAAGCAGTTTGACAGTTTAAAAGAATTTAATATGGAGCTGGAAGAATTAATGTCTGAATAAATGTTGAATTTTTATTTTTATTTTTTAATAATGTAAAAAATAAAATATTATAAGTCTGAATTCTTTTAAAACTTTTGATTAGTAAAGATTTTCTGTTATTTTAAGGACATGGTAAAAACACCTCCTAGATTTTTTAGATTTTTTTATAATTTGTTCGGCTATATAAATTATATGCTGGCAACACTGATTGCATGGACTACTCCTTATCCCGTTTCATACTTTATAGGAGTTAACCTTGCAAGACTATGGTATATTTCAGGAGCAAATACAAAAACCGTTAAAAGAAATATTTCCAAAGTAATGAATATCGGAATCGATGACCCAAGAACTTCCTATATCTGTAAGAAGATATATATAGAATTTGCCAAGAATGTTGTGGATTTCCTTAAGAACAGGATTATTCCTAAAAAACAGTTTAATAAAAATATTAAAATTGAAGGACTTGAAAATCTTAAAAAAGCTCTTGATGCAAGACGGGGTGCAGTTATTTTTACAGCACATATCGGTAATTTTGAATGGGGCGCTGCAAGAATAGGAACTGAAGGCATAAAAATCTGGGGAGTAGGTCTTCACAGGGATAATCTTCCGCTTGATAATTATTTTGAAAGAAACCGGGGAAACAAATGCCTTAAAACAATATATGCAAATAAAATGCTCCATGTATTTAAAATATTAAGGAATAATGAAGTAATCGCAATACCTACGGACCTGGATCCGTTGAAAAATTCCAAAATATATGACTTCTTCGGTCACAAAGCATTTATTCCTTCAGGTTCTGTCCAGATAGCAATGGCAGCAAAAGCTCCCCTGATCCCAAGTTTTATAATAAGAGATGGGAAATATCACCATCATCAGGTAATTCTACCTCCCGTCGAACTTGAAACTGAAGGTAATAAGGAAGATGCTATCAATAAAAATATGCTCAAAGTCATTGAAATTCTTGAAGATCAGATAAAAAGAAATATCGAACAGTGGGTTATGTTTCATGATATCTGGGTTGAGTAAAAATTTTTTTAGTGAAAGAATAAAAAAATGGAAATAAAAAGCAATACAAGTAATAAATCCGCATTAGAAACAGGTTTAAAGACGGCAGCGGTGGTGTGGCATACAAAAACAAGCGACGAGTCATTAAAAGAACTGCAGTCCCATTCTTCTAAGGGGTTGAGCAGCGAGGAAGCGGAAGATAGACTTAAAACTTACGGATATAATGAAATAAAAGAAAAGGGCAAAAAAAAGCCAATAATGATTTTTCTTTCCCAGTTCAATGATTTCATGATATGGATACTTATAGCTGCTGCATTTATTTCAGGAATAATTATAAGGGAAATAACTGATGCAATAGTCATATTAATAATACTTATAATCAATGCTGTTCTTGGATTTGTCCAGGAATACAGGGCTGAGAAAGCCCTGGAAGCGCTAAAAGAGCTTGCAGCTCCTACCGCTCTTGTAATAAGGGATGGCAAAGAAGTAAAAATAAATTCAAGGCAACTTGTTCCGGGAGACATAATAAAGCTTTTTGCCGGGGACCATGTCCCTGCTGATGCCAGAGTTTTAAGCCATTCGAATCTGCTTGCTGACGAAGCTCTTATAACCGGTGAATCTTTACCTGTTGAAAAACATACAGTTGCAATAAAAGAAACAAACATTGCAATAGGAGATAAAAAGAATATTGTCTTCAGCGGAACAACCATTGTCAAAGGCAGATGTCATGCACTCGTCATAGAATCAGGAGAAAATACAGAAATAGGTAAAATTGCAAATATGGTCCAGGAAGCTGAAGAGATTACTCCTCTGCAAAAGCAGTTGAAATCAGTAGGTAAGAAAATCGGCATACTATGCATAGCAATAAGCCTGATAGTATTTCTTGCCGGGATATTAAAAGGCAATACTGTTGTAGAAATGCTGCTTGTAGCTGTTGCTCTTGCAGTTGCAGCAATACCGGAAGGACTCCCTGCTATTGTTACTATTTCGCTTGCCCTGGGTGTGCAGAGGATGGCAAAAAATAATGCAATTGTCAGGAAATTAAGTTCGGTTGAAACCCTCGGCGGAGTAACCGTAATCTGCACTGATAAAACGGGAACACTGACAGAAAACAAAATGACGGTAAGAAAGATTTTTGCAGGCGGTAAGGAAATCACCGAATACGAAGAGGAGCTTGTGAAATTTAAAAAAGATAAGCCGGGACCTCTGGATGAAAATAACCTTAAATCGGCCATCAGCGAAACATACATTGATTTTGATAAGAATCTTGCGCTGATGATTCTTCTTGAAAATGCTGTTTTGTGCAATGATGCCTATTATATTGATGAAAAGGGAAATAAAATGATTGGCGACCCTACAGAAACAGCCCTTATTGAAATGGGAAGAATCTTTAATTTTTCAAAACCGTACTGCGAACTGAAAATGCCTAGAAAAATTGAGGAGCCTTTCGACTCTATCAGAAAGATAATGACTACAATCCACGAGATTCATAAAGACAGTTTTGCTTACCAGCTTGACTTCATAAAAAATAAGATAAAACCGGGGGCAAGTGAAGAAGATAACGGTTATTTGATTTTCGTTAAAGGCGCTCCGGAAGAAATATTTAAAAAATGCACGCATATAATCAAAAACAATGAAGTGCTGGAAATGACAAAATCCGATAAAGAAGAATTAGAAGCACAGACTGCTCAGATGGCTCAGAAAGCAATGAGAAATCTTGCCTTTGCAATAAAATATATAGATGTCCTGCCCGACTCAAAAGAAATAGTCAAACAGGAAAAAGAACTGATTTTCTGCGGTATAACCGGAATGATAGATCCTCCAAGACCAGAGGTCTATGATGCGATAGAAAAATGCAGGAAGGCAAATATAAAAGTGATTATGGTGACAGGAGATCATTATCTTACTGCAAAAGCAATCGGGGAGGAACTGAATATATTAAAAGAGGGTGAGAGAATCATTGAAGGTATTGCCCTGGAAGATATGAGCACTGAAGAACTTGAAAAGGAAATTGAAAATATAAGTATTTTTGCCAGAGTATCGCCTTTAAATAAAGTAAAGATAGTAGAAGCACTGAAAAAAAATAATCATATTGTTGCAATGACAGGCGACGGTATAAACGATGCGCCTTCACTTAAGAGAGCAGATATCGGCATTGCAATGGGAATAACCGGCACAGATGTAAGTAAAGAAGCAAGCAAGATGATACTTACTGATGACAATTTCGCTACAATAATAAGGGCAATAAGAGAAGGCCGGGTCATTTTTGATAACCTTAAGAAATTCATACTCTTCCTTCTTTCATGTAATATCTCTGAGGTTCTCTTAATGTTTATAGCAATAGTATTCGGCAGTTTTATATTCAATTTTATGGGAATACAGTTTGATGCAGTTTATATACCGCTTATTCCAGTTCAGATATTATGGATGAATCTGATAACAGACGGTTTCCCGGCTCTTGCCCTTGGCATAGATCTGCCTGAAAAAAATATAATGGCAAGAAGAGCTACAAGACAAAAAGAACAGATACTTAGCAGAGGCAATATCGGAATGGTTTTCTGGCAGGGCTTAGTGCTTACCATCGGTGCTCTTACTGTTTATTTTCTTGAACCTTTACTATTTCATAATGTCACTTTATTTAATGAAACAGAAATTTTCCAGACATCCGTTTTCACAACTTTGGTTTTGGCTCAATTAATGCACGCCTATAATTACAGAGCTAATAATAAAGGTATTTTCAGGAAAGGCTTGTTTGCAAACAAATTTCTTAACCTTTCTTTTCTTATCTCTATGCTGCTGCAGATCGGTATCATTTATATACCCATCCTCCAGAATGTATTTAAGACAAGAAGCCTTAATTTATATCAGTGGCTTTTGATAATCTCATGTGCATTGGGTTCGGTTCTGCTTATAAATCTGATAGATGTCATTATAAATTTCAGAAAAAATAAAAGAAGCCTTAATATTAATAATCAGTTTTAATCAGATTGTAGAATAAAAGCCTTTTATCTAAACATCGTCTCAGATGATGAATTATCTTTTTCTGAAGTTTTTTAGTGATTAAAACTTACGCAGTTATAAGTCAGCTAAAATAATTTATGCTTATTTTTATTTTTCCGCTGTTTAGGAGCACTTTGAAAAACCGCATACCCTGCATACATAACAGCCGCCTTCCGGCTCCATTATGCCGCCGCATCCTTCTTCCGGACATATCATTACTGATTTTGGACCGCTTGTTGCATCGAAATCAAATTTATTGGTTCCTTTTAAATAAAACTCTATTGCTTTTCCTATTGCATCAGGGCAGGAAAGAACATGGGTATCTCTATCGGCAATACATGTAATGCATCTTATGCCCCTTATTTGTTTTTGTATGGAATTCATATCTATTCCGGACCTTATTGCAATACTTATAAGCCTGCCTATTGCAGCTGAAAGTGCGGCACATCCTTCTTCGCCAGTATTGGTGAAAACTTCACAAATACCTCTTTCATCAGAGTTTACTGTAACATATAATTTCCCGCATCCGCCTATATTATATTTCTTGGTCATCCCCTCAGTAACTTCAGGTCTTGGCCTTGGTTTAATATTTACCCTTTCATCATCTGATGAAGAGGTACGCTCTTCTTCTGTCGCAGTTTTTTTATAATCATCCGAAGTATCAGAATCCAATAATTTTTTACCATTGATTCCTTTTGCAGCTCCATTTGTTTCTTCTTTGGTATCTTTGCCTGAATCGATAACAAGAACCTGCGATTCTCTGCTCTTATCTCTGTATATCGTAGTCCCTTTGCATCCAAGCCTGTATGCAAGCATATATACTTCTTCAACATCCTTAACTGTCGCATCATTGGAGAAATTGACCGTTTTTGAAACAGCATTGTCCGTAAATCTCTGGAAAGATGCCTGCATTCTTACATGCCATACAGGAGGAATATCATGAGCAGTAACAAAGACACGTTTGTATTGCGCGGGTATCTCGTCCATATCTTTTAATGAACCGTGTTTTGCGATTTTCTCCATAAGTTCTTTTGTGTAAAAACCTTCTTCTTTTGCGATTTTCTCAAAATAAGGATTTACCTCTATCAGCCTGTCATTATCCATAACATTTTTTACAAATGATACTGCAAATAACGGCTCTACTCCGCTTGAGCACCCTGCAATTATGCTAAGGGTCCCGGTCGGCGCAATAGTGGTAGTCGTTGCATTCCTGATCTTATATCCTTCAGGAGAGTCATAAATGCTTCCCTTATAATTCGGGAAAGGCCCTCTTTCTTCCGCCAGCTCTTTTGATGCTTCTTTTGACGCATCATTTATAAAGCTCATAATATTCTTACTTACTTCCAGAGCTTCTTCGCTGTTATATGGTATTCCTAATTTGATAAGCATATCCGCAAAACCCATAACTCCAAGGCCGATTTTCCTATTGGATTTCACCATTTCTGATATTTTCTCCAGCGGATATTTACTCACATCTATTACATCATCAAGAAATCTGACTGTCGTTTTTACAAGACTTTTTAATTTTTCATAATCAACTGAAAAAAGCCCGTCATCTTCTTTAATCATATTGGCAAGATTAATCGAACCCAGATTACAGGCTTCATAAGGCAGAAGTGGCTGTTCCCCGCATGGATTTGTTGATTCTATAACTCCAATATGCGGAGTAGGATTATCTTTATTAAGCCTGTCAAGAAATATTATTCCGGGATCTCCGTTTTTCCATGCCTGATATATTATCTTATTGAAAACTTCCCTGGCTTTATAGCGGCTTGCAACTTCTTTTGTTCTTGGATTTATAATGTCGTATTCATCGTCATTTTCAACAGCTTTCATAAAAGCTTCGGTTATGCCGACTGAAATATTAAAATTAGTTAATTTTGCATTATCTTCCTTGGCTGTTATAAATTCTAGAATATCCGGGTGGTCGACTCTTAAAATGCCCATATTTGCGCCTCTTCTTGTTCCGCCCTGTTTTATAGTATCTGTAGCAGCATTAAAAACCGTCATAAATGAGATAGGGCCGCTTGAAACTCCTTTGGTTGAAAGAACAACATCATTTTTAGGCCTGATACTGGAAAAAGAATAGCCGACGCCGCCTCCGGATTTTTGTATGAGGGCTGTTTCCTTAAGAGCTTCAAAAATCGCGCCCATAGAATCTCCTACCGGAAGGACAAAACATGCTGCAAGCTGCTGAAGCTCCCTGCCTGCATTCATCAAAGTCGGGGAGTTGGGAAGAAAATCAAGATCAGTCATAATATCAAAAAACTGTTTTTCAATCTCTCTTATTTCTTTATCGGTTTTATTATAATTCTTTTCTGCAGAAGCAATATTTCTCGCAACTCTTAAAAACATGTCTCTCGGCTGTTCAAGAAGATTTCCATATTCATCCCTTTTAAGGTATCTTCTCTCTAGCACAGTAATAGCATTATTGGTCAGGTTTAAAGGTTTTACCTGATAATACTCTTTATACATGTCAAGTGTTTTTTCATTTTTTTTTGCATTCCCGATTATTTCAGAAATTTGGTCTGAAACTTTTTCTTTATTTTCTTCTTCCATTTTTTCCCCCGATAATTATATAAAAGTTAACTTGCAAACAATTAAAGATTATTGCGATAAGGATAATTTAAAAATATTAAACTTTTATTATAAATCAATATATATAGTGTATGAAGATATTTTAATACACAATATATTGTGTGTCAATATGTATTTTATTTTTATTTTAAAAAAATAAAAATAATAAAGCGGGTTTTTTGCTTTATTATTTTGCCCTATAATAGTAAGAAAACAAGCATAGTTAATTTCTTAATCATGATATATTATTATAAAAGAATTTTTACTTTGCAATGAATTACTTTTTAATATAATTTTCAGGAGGAATATAATGATCGTAAAAAAAAGGAAAGAACTCATCAGAAAAGATGTAAACGACACCGAAGCAAAAAATGTTGATTTTTACCCCGTAATAACTGCATCTGACGGAGCACCGAATTTTGCGTTAAGACTATTTGAAATCGGTTCTGAAGGTCATACGCCTTTTCATTCTCATGACTGGGAGCACGAAGTATATATAATAGAGGGCAGCGGCTTAATAGTTGAAGAAAGCAAAAATACAAAAATAGAAAAAGATGACTTTATTTATGTGGAACCCGGGGAAAAGCACCAGTTTTCAGCTGGAAGCAAAGGTCTGAAATGGATATGTATTGTACCAAACAAAGGACAGCCCAAATAAGAACTGCAGATATTTCAGATTATTGAAAAATTTTATTGAATTTTTATTATAAAATGTTATTATCAAAAAGTTTTAAATAAAATTCTTTTATTAATTTTAAAAAATAGCTATAATTTAGTTTTCATAAAACAACTATTTTTATATTACTAGAATAGCC
>JAQVJB010000056.1 GCA_028695395.1 Actinomycetota bacterium
ACCAGTTCAAGCGTCGTTTGTATTAATGCTTTGTCTTCTTTTTCCATAATCTTCCTTATTATAAACAAGTATCATATATATTTCACATAAAATAAAAACATTTAAACTGGGCTTAAAATCACTTATTTTTCTTTTTTATGGGGGCAATGCTTGCAAGCAGTTTCTTTAACCCTACAGATTTAAAGGCAACGTCCAACTCAAGGTCGTCAGTAATATTCTTTGCACGCAATATCTCCCCATCTCCCCATAATTTATGTTCAACAATATCCCCCACCGCAAAAACCATAAAATCTTTTTCTCTTTTAAAATCAGGGTTTAGATCTTTTTTAACTCTTTTTTGTGAAAATATAAACTGAGTTTTTACGACAGGATTTTCATCCATAAAATATTTCTTTGGAATCTCTTCAATAAATCTGGAAACAAGCCTTTCACGCTGGTCCCCGTAAATAAAATGCATTATTGAGGAAGTCATTATAAGTCTGTTCTTTGCCCTGGTCATTCCCACATAGCAAAGCCTTCTTTCCTCCTCTATGTCATCATATCCAGAAGTTATGCTTCTTATATGAGGGAAAATACCTTCTTCCATCCCTATCATGAACACATTATCAAATTCCAGTCCTTTGGCATTATGCAATGTCATTAAAATAACCGTATCTGCATTTTCATCAAAATTATCAATATCGGAAATAAGTGCAATTTCCTGCAAAAATTCGACAAGATTTAATTTCTCTGAATTTGCAGTTTCATGCCGCTCTTCAAATTCTTTGATAACTGTAAGCAGCTCGCGCAGGTTTTCAATCCTGCTCATAGCATCAATTGTATTTTCCTCATTAAGTTCCTTTAAATATCCAGTCTTTTCCCAAATAAATTCCAGGGTCTGGCTTATTGTATTTTTTCCTGAATACTCGGCAAGTGCCTCAATAGTATTTATGAAATTTTTAATTCTTGATTTTATGCCGGAGTTTAAAGTGTTTACTTCCTTGAAATTATAGAACGCTTCGCAAAAGCTAGTGTCATTCTTAAAAGCATATTTAGCAATATTATCAAGGGATACTTTTCCTATACCTCTTGCAGGAACATTAACGATTCTCTGCAGACTTACATAATCATTAGGATTTGTAATCAGTTTAAGATAAGCAAGCATATCCTTAATTTCTTTTCTGTCATAAAATTTAAGTCCTCCAAAAATCCTATAAGGGATTCTCTCCCTCATAAAAGTCTCTTCAATGACCCTGGATTGGGCATTAGTCCTGTAAAATATAGCAAAATCCTTATATCTTTTATTTTCATCATCTTTAAGCTTCAGTATTTTGCCAGCGATATATTTTGCTTCTTCCTGTTCGTTTTGAGCCCTGTATTTGCTTATCAGCTCTCCTGAAGGATTACCAGTCCAGAGCTTTTTTTTGCTTCTTGAATAATTATTCTTAATAAGCTCGTTAGCGGCATTAAGTATGTTTGATGTAGATCTGTAGTTCTGCTCAAGCTTTATTATTCTTGTATTATCGAAATTCTTATCAAAATTGATTATATTTTTTACCTGAGCTCCTCGCCAGGAATAAATACTCTGGTCATCATCTCCTACTGCAAATACCTTATTTTTTCCACTGAACAGCATAAGTATTATTTCGTTTTGCGCAATATTGGTATCCTGAAATTCATCAACCAATATATATTCAAACTGTTGCCGATATTTTTCCAGCGTATCCGGATATTCCTTAAAAAGGTTTACCGTAGAAAGAAGCAGGTCATCAAAATCCAGGGCATCTGCCTCTTTAAGTTCTTTCTCGTAATTTTTAAATATCTTTGCAACCATTTTCTCAAAAGGATCAAATGCTTTTCTTGCATAATCCTCAGAATCCTTAAGAATATTTTTTGTTGCACTGATTGCTTCCTTCACTGATTTGGGCGGTACCATTTTTAAATCAAAGCCAGCGTCTTTTATACATCTGGATATTAACTTCAATGAATCATCGCTGTCATAAATAACGAAATTAGGGGTAAAGCCTAATTTACTTATTTCTTTTCTTAGAAGTCTTGCACAAAAAGAATGGAAAGTCGAAACCCACATATACTGACCGACATTTCCAACTAGAGATATTATTCTTCTTTTCATTTCGCTTGCAGCTTTATTGGTAAACGTTATTGCAAGTATTTTGAAGGGGTCTATATTTTTTTCTTTAATCAAATAGGCTATTTTGAATGTTAAAACTCTTGTCTTCCCGCTGCCTGCGCCCGCAAAAACTAAAAGAGAACTGCTGTTATCAAGAACTGCTTCAATTTGCTGGGGATTTAATTCTTTTTTTAATTCCAAGATAATGCTTTTCCTGTTAATGAGAGTTTCAATTTTTCTACCTTATTTTCTTTCCAAGTGTTGCTGCTATTTTCTTTATCTGATTAAGCATATCTACTGTTTGTTTTTCATTTAGTGCCTGCTGCCCGTCACATAAAGCTTTTTCAGGTTCAGTATGTATCTCGACTATAATGCCGTCAGCTCCAACTGCAATTGCAGCTCTGCTCATAGGAATAACCAGATCGCTCTGGCCGACAGCATGGGAAGGATCGATAATTATGGGAAGCTTGCTTAATTTTTTTATTACAGGAACTGCAGACAAATCAAGCGTAAATCTTGTATAAGTTTCGAATGTCCTTATTCCTCTCTCGCATAATATTACTTCTTCTTCACTTTGAGAAGTTATATACTCGACAGCAAGAAGCCATTCTTTAATTGTGGAAGCCCATCCTCTTTTAAGTATTACTTTCTTTTTCTGCTCATTTGCAACAATCCCGACTTTTTTAAGTAGTGCAAAATTTGACATATTTCTTGTCCCTATCTGGAGAATATCCGCATATTTTGCAACTTCTCCTACAGTTTCCGCATCAGTAACTTCAGTTGTTGTATATAGCCCGTATTTTTCCCCGACCTCCTTAAGCATTTCAAGCCCTTTATGCTCAAGACCCTGGAAACTATATGGCGATGTCCTTGGCTTATAAGCCCCTGCCCTTAAAAAATTAAGTCCTGAATTCTTAACTATTCTTGCAATACTGTCAAGCTGCTCCCAGCTTTCTATCGCACACGGGCCTGCAATAATAGTTACATATCCATCAATGATAAGATCAGTATTTTCATTTTTTTTGTACTCTGTATTGTTTCTAGTCCCGGTACTGCTCACAGATCTTCTCCTCTTTCAAGAATTTGCACATTTCTTAATATGCTCTCGAAAATCTGTATTATATTATCATTATAAAGAGGACCTTTATTATATTGAGCGATATTATCCAAAAGTTCTTCTTCCCTTTTTGCATCATAAAGAGGTAGATTGTTTTTCTTTTTAAGCCTTTTTATTTCCAGTACTATTTTTGCTCTTTCATTGAGATAATCGACAATCGCTTTATCAATCTTGTTTATTTCATCTCTGTAATTAATGAGCTTTTCTTTAAAATTCTCTGCCATTTATATGCTCCTTTAAAAATTTTATAAATTATATTTATTCCCATTCAATTGTGCTTGGCGGTTTAGAGCTTATATCGTATACTACTCTGTTTACTCCTTTAACCTCATTTATTATTCTGCTTGAAATCTTTTCAAGAACATCGTACGGCAATCTTACCCAGTCTGCAGTCATAGCATCTTCACTGTTTACGGCACGTATAATAATGGGATAATCATATGTCCTTTCGTCGCCCATTACTCCTACGCTTCTTATAGCAGGCAGTACTGCAAATGACTGCCATATCTTATTATAAAGACCGGCTCTCTTGATTTCCTCGATTACAATATAGTCTGCTTTCTGAAGAATCTCAAGCCTTCTTTCATTGACTTCACCGATAATCCTTATTGCAAGACCCGGACCAGGGAAAGGCTGCCTCCAGACTATTTCCTCCGGAAGCCCCAGTTCTATGCCTAATATTCTTACTTCATCTTTAAAAAGCATTCTTAATGGTTCGATAAGCTTAAGCTGCATATCATCAGGCAGACCCCCCACATTGTGGTGAGATTTAATCCTTGCAGCATTTTTAGTTCCGCTTTCTATAACATCAGAATACAAAGTACCCTGCACCAGGTAATCAGCATCTTTAATTTTTTTTGCTTCTTCTTCAAATATACGTATAAATTCAGTGCCTATTATTTTTCTTTTCGTTTCAGGATCTGTTACTCCGCTAAGTTTTGAAAGGAACCTGTCTTTTGCTTTCACATGTACCAGATTGATTTTAAAATTTTCCTTAAATGTTTTTTCAACCTGCTCAGCCTCGCCCATTCTTAAAAGACCGTGATCGACAAATATGCATGTCAGCCTGTCTCCAACTGCTTTGTTAACCAATATTGCTGCCACTGAAGAGTCAACGCCTCCGCTTAAAGCGCATATTATTTTGCCATCTTTAGACTTGTTTCTTATCTCATTAATCTCTTTTTCGATTATGGAAACCATTGTCCAGGTGGGAGAACATTTGCATATTTTGAAGAGAAAATTCTTCAATATATCCACACCTGAAGGTGTATGCCTGACTTCAGGATGGAATTGAATCCCGAATATATTTCTTGATGTTTCCTCGATTCCTGCTATAGGAATATTATCTGTCGAAGCTATCACTTTAAAAGAAGGCGGTAGATTTGAAACGCTATCCCTGTGACTCATCCAACCAGTCTCTACTGATTGAAGATTTTCAAATAATTTTGAGCTACTCTCAATTTTTATTTTTGTCTTTCCATATTCTTTAGTATTGGTAGTCGAGATTTTTCCACCCATTACATGAGCCATCAGCTGCATACCGTAGCATATGCCGAGTATAGGTATGCCGAGATTGAAAATTTCAGGGTCTATATCAAATTTCTTTTTGTTTGAAAGCACGCTGAATGGTGAACCGGAAAGAATTATTCCTTTTGGTTTCTTGGCTTTTATCATATTAATATCTGCATCAAAAGGAACAAGCTCTGAATATACTCTCAGCTCCCTGACCCTTCTGGCAATAAGCTGGCTGTACTGTCCTCCAAAATCAAGAACTATGATATTTTCAAGATATGAATTAACATTTTTCATTTATCAACCTGTCAAAAGATAATTTATTATAATAATATATTTAACCCATGCCGACTTTCTGAGCTCTCTGCTCTACTTTCCCTTCTGTCTTTATTGTAGGAGCAATCATTACTTCTGCTTTCTGGAAGTCCTTTATATTCTCGTAGCCGCATGTCGCCATGGAAGTCCTTAATGCACCGAAAAGATTTAATGTCCCGTCATTTTCATGTGCCGGCCCTATAAGTATCTCTGCAAGAGTGCCCGCTATCTCAGTTTTAATTCTTGTACCTCTGGGAAGTTCGGGGTGGAAAGTCGCCATTCCCCAATGATAACCTCTGCCCGGGGACTCTTTTGCCCTTGATATCGGCCCGCCTATCATCACAAGGTCTGCTCCGCATGCGATTGCCTTCGCAATATCTCCACCAGTACGCATACCGCCGTCTGCTATCACATGACAGTATTTTCCAGTTTCTTCAAGATGTCTTGTTCTTGCTGCAGAAGCATCAGCAATAGCTGTAGCCATCGGAACACCGACGCCCAGGACCTGTCTTGTTGTACATGCAGCGCCCGGACCGACACCAACCAGAACACCTACTGCCCCTGTTCTCATCAAATGAAGCGATGTTGAATAGGAAGCAACTCCGCCGACTATTACAGGTATGGGACAATTTGGGATAAATTGTTTTAAATCAAGAGGGACGACCTGTTTGCTTACATGCTCGGCACTTACGACTGTCCCCTGGATGACTAGTATGTCCAGACCTGCATCAATAGCTATTTTATAGTATTTTTCAACTTTCTGAGGTGTAATGGATGCAATAGCTGCCACACCGCCATCTTTTATCTGCTTTATCCTTTTTGCAACTAGTTCCTCTTTTATAGGTTCCTCATATATCTTCTGCATATTCCTTGTAGCTTCTTCCTTTGAAAAAGAAGCTATTTCTTTAAGCAGCTCATCAGGATTTTCGTATCTTGTCTGTATTCCTTCAAGATTTAAAACAGCCATTCCGCCAAGCTTGCCCATTTCTATTGCAAGCTTCACATCTACTACTCCGTCCATTGCTGAAGCAAGGCATGGAATTTCCATTTTAAATTTATCAATCTGGGTTGATATATCTACATCCTCAGGATCTCTAGTCCTCCTGCTGGGAACTATTGTTATTTCGTCAAAACCATACGCTCTTCGTCCGGTTTTGCCTTTTCCAATCTCAACTTCCATCTAAACCTCTTTTCTTTTTCTTAAAATTTTCTTTTCTTCACCTTTTATCAGCCTTTTAATATTATCTTTATGCGCAATTATTACAATCAAAGCCCAGCAAATAGTCGCAATTATTATATACAGGTCATATCTGCAGGCAAAAAACATTATAGGCAGAATAAATGCAGCTGATAAAGAACCTAGCGACATTATTCTTGTAATAAAAAAAACCAGCAATACAGTCATAACAATAACTATTGCTGGTAAAATCCTCAGCCACAAACTTGCCCCTGAAAAAGGTAAAACACATGTGGCAATTATGAGCCCTCCGGTGGTGGAAACTCCCTTCCCCCCCCTGAATTTGAGGAAAATGGGAAAGACATGACCTATCAGAACTGCGACTGTCGATATTATATATAAGATATAGCTTTCCGGAAAAACAAAATATATCACAATGACAGGTATAAATCCTTTAATAATATCTATTATTATCGTTGCCGTGCCAAGACCGGGCCCGGCAGTCCTGAGAACATTTGTCCCTCCGACATTGCCGCTTCCATAATTCCTGATGTCGTCGCCCTTTCTCAATTTATATATGATAAAAGCAGTTGGAATCGATCCTAGCAGGTAGGATAAAATAACAAATAAAATTTTATAGAAAATCATCATTTTTAACTATGAAAGGGCTTTATAATTTTATTATTCTATAAAACTTAAATTTTAAAGCATTAATTAATTTAGTTCAATTGATTCTAGGTAAATTAGCAATATTTTTATCACTTGATGAATTTTCCAATCGCTGTTGCAACTCCGTCATTATCATTATCAGGAACAATAAAGTCTGATACTTCTTTTAGCTCAGAAACGGCATTACCCATAGCAACACCTATTCCTGCTTCGGAAATCATAGAAATATCAGTATAGCTGTCCCCTATTGCCATAGTATCTTTAAGAGAAATATCATAAGTCTCAAGAATCTTTTTAAGAGCAAATATTTTGCTTGTATCTGAGTGGTTAATAATAAGTGAAAAAGGACTCCCCATCATTATTTTTATCCGGAAATCTTTAAACTTTTCCTTTAAAAAATCTTCAAAAGTATCATTTTCATAACCTGATATTGAAAACATTAAAGCTTTGTTGCAGATATTGTCAGCAGTAAGATCTTTTACTTTTGTTATTTTATCCCCTGTTTCAACAACTATCTTATTATAGGGGTGTTCTTTTTCGTAATAAAGAATACCGTCGTCAAGCCCAAGTGTTATTCCCTTTTTCCATATCCTTCCGGCAAGTATAATTCCTTTACAGGCTTCGGACTCCATTTTCAATTCAAAAAAAGGCTTTAAATCTTTATTGATTACAAGTGCTCCGGAATAAGATATATGAAGGCCATCAAGGTCAAGCTCTTCAATTATTTTGGAAACAGAATATGATGGTTTTGCACTTGCGATTACTACCTTTATTCCACTGTCCCTGCACTTCTTTAATGCTTTCTTATTCTTGGAACTGATTTTAGAATCAGTATTAAAGAGGGTTCCGTCCAGGTCAACGGCTACCAGTCTTATCAATTAGTTTACCTACATTCTAGTTGACAGCTATTTATCAATTTCACCAATATATCCTCTAATGCTTTTTGCTTTTTCAAGGAGTTCTTCATCTTTTTCAAGAATATCAGAAAAAGATTCCATTTCTTTTTCAATTTCACTTATCTCTTTCTCGAAATCCGTTCTTTTGCTGATATTTGACTCTATGGTCTCCATCTCCAGATCAATTTCAGCAATACGCTTATTTAAATCAAGCAATGCTGTATCGATTTTATACAATTTATCTTTAAATTCATTAAAATCAATATTCAAGTCAAATTCTTTTATTTTTTTATTAATAAAAACTTTGTAATTAAATATCTTGTTTAAATGAATTTTCATCCCTGGTGTAGCTTTAGAATATTCTTCTGATTCTATATAGTCTTTGTTTTCATAAATTTCCAGATTCTGGTTTAATTCCGGCTCAAAACCATATTCATTAATTGAATTTTTGAGTTTTTCAAGATTGCTGTCAACAAGTTTTGATGAATACAAATCAAAGTTTTCACTCATTTCCTTTTTAAGCCTGTCTTCTTCTGCAACCAGAACAGTTTTCTTTTCATTAAGCTCATTTACCCTCTTCATTAGGGCATCATATTCATTTTGGCTTTCCAGCAGTTTTGATTTTTTATACCTTAACAGAGCCTTCTTCTCAACTATTTTAAGTTGTATTTCATTTTCTTTTAAGGCATACAGCCCGTTGAAATCCTTTAGCCTTTTGTTTAAACTATCTATAATCTTAAAGTTATCATCATTCAGGCTTCTTAATAATTCAAGCTCTTTGGAAAGTTCCTGATATTTTGTATTTGAGATTTTCTGCTCATCATTTAATACCTGGTTAAATGATTTAACCATATTTTCATACATGGAAATCTTTGTAATTGAAGTTGAATTCTTAAGCTTAAGATTGAAAATAAAATCTTCAACTTCTTTTTTAACCTGCTCACTTAAACCCATAGTTATATTCCTGTAATAATTTTTCTTAATTTATTGTTCAACTTCTACCTGCTGTTCATCCGGACTTTCATCAGAACTATCGTTATTTTCTATATTTAAGGTATTTTTCCTTATTCCTTCAATCATATTCCCATAAAATGCATTTATTTTCCCTTTGTCCTCCGGACTAAGAGTGCTCTCATTTGCAAGCTTCATTGAAATTATCTCTGCATAATTTCTAATAAGAAGTCCAACATTTTCATTAAATTGATTTTCAGTTAAAAATGATTGTTTTAAAAAGTCTTTTTGATTTCCTATCTCATTGTTTAAGCTTGCAATAAATCCTGAAACCTCCTTATCAAGATTATTCTTGTATTGTTTATAAGCTTCTTTTTCTTCGATATTGTGATTTTTTATAACAGACTTTATCATCTGAATTTCATCTTCTTCAATTATTGTACCAATGAATTTTAAAGTCTTGTTTTTTTCATCAATATTTCTTGAACCGGGAACAAAAATATAATTTTCAAATACGGGAAAATAAAAAGCCCTCTTGTTGTGATAAAGGTCATCTCCTATCTTTTCATAGACAAGATTCTGCTCTTCGCTGACAATCAATGAAAACCTCTCCCTGAAAAACCTGGATTCTTTGATTGTTGCTTTTTTTAAATCTAAATTTTCACAAATCTCAAGAGTCATAATATTTTAGCTTTATCCCTATAAAAAGCATCTACATGAAAATTATTAATTATTATACTTAAAACAATAGAAAAATATAATTCTAAAAAAATCTATATTTAGCATTATAATAGATGTAAAAATATAGTAAAACTATTTTTACAAAGAGCAGTTAAATAATAATAGGTTTAAAAAGAAAGCAGGAAAAAATGCAAGATTTAAACATAAAAAAAGAAGATGATTTTATCTATATGGACAATGCATCTTCGACAAAAACAGATGAAATAGTCATAGAAGAAATGCTGCCTTTTATAACCGGACATTACGGAAATCCTTCCAGCATACATAAGGCAGGTTTTGACGTAAAGGAAAAAATCGAAGAAGCAAGAAAAAAAGTTGCCAGACTTATTAATGCTGAAGCTGAAGAAATCTATTTCACCTCATGCGGGACTGAGTCTAATAATTTTGCTCTTTTCGGTATTTCTGATGCACTTAAAAGTAAAGGAAATCATATTATATCTTCCGAGATAGAGCACATTTCAGTGCTTAACCCTTTAAAGGAATTGAAGAAAAGAGGTTTTGAAGTGACTCTTCTTCCTGTAGATGATGAAGGTTTTATTGATATTGACAAGCTGGAAAAATCAATTAAAAAAGAGACAATCCTTATTTCAGTAATGCATGCAAACAATGAAATAGGCACTATACAGAAAATATATGAAATATCAGAAATAGCTGCTTCAAAAGGAATAACTTTTCACTCGGATGCTGTCGCCACTGCAGGAATAATCCCGGTTGATGTAGGTAAACTTGGAGTTTCTGCCCTTAGCTTTTCATCCCAGCAGATGCACGGCCCCAAGGGGACTGCGGCTCTTTATCTTAAAAAAGGAACCAGGATAAGGCCTTCTTTGCTTGGAGGCGTCCAGGAGAGAGGACGGAGAGCAGGCACTGAAAATGTAGCAGGTATAATCGGATTTGGAAAAGCTTGTGAAATTGCAAATAGTGAGATTGATAAAAATGCAAAAAAATTAATCGTACTCAGAGACAAACTTATAGACGGAATTAAAAAATCCATAAAAGATATTAAATTAAACGGTTCGATTAAGCACAGGCTTCCAGGAAATGTCCATATAAGCTTTGAATATGTTGAAGGAGAATCAATTGTTCTTTTTCTAAATATGGAAAATATTTATGTGGCAACAGGCTCATCATGCGCTTCTCAGGCTTTAAAGAGCTCGCACGTATGCAGCGCAATAGGGCTTGGCGCAGCTACATCTCAGGGTTCGATTCTGTTTTCGCTTTCAAAATATAATACTGCTAAGGAGATTGACAAGGTTCTTAAAAGCCTTCCGCCTATAATTGATAAACTCAGAAAAATGTCTCCTTTATATAAAGGGTGATATAAAATTAATTGCCTTAATAATTTATAATAATAAATATATTGAGCAATTTAAAAATATATTGATAAGCTAAATGTTCTTAGCCAGTTTATATTAAAAAACATATTTTAAATAAATTTAATATTCTTTTCATAGATTTTTTTACAGTCAAATTTAATTAATTTGACTTATGTGATTTAATAATCTAAAGAAATAAGAATTTTTATAAGGAGTATATATGTATAATGAGAAAGTTCTGGACCATTTCACCAACCCTCGAAATGTTGGTGAAATAAAAGGTGCTGATGGTGTAGGAGAAGTAGGCAATCCTGTTTGCGGAGATATGATGACTTTTTATATAAAAGTAAAAGATAACAAAATCGATGACGTAAAATTCAAGACATTCGGATGCGGCGCAGCTATAGCAGTTTCAAGCATGGTAAGCGAGATGGCTAAAGGAAAGACTTTGGATGAGGCAATGAAAATAACAAATAAGGATGTTGCCAAGAGACTTGGAGGTCTTCCCGATAATAAGATGCACTGCTCAAACCTCGGAGCTGAAGCACTCCATGCCGCAATTGAAAATTTCCGTAAAAAAGGAGAGAAATAATGGATGAAAAAAAGTGTTCATGTCCTTTCTGTGATGATGAGGCCAAAGAGAATCTTTCAGGAATGTGTTATCCATGCACTAATGAGCCGGCAATAAAATATGACCAGCTTCTAGACTGTACAGGCCTTTACTGTCCTGCCCCGGTCTTTGAGACTAGGAAAAAAATCGATGAAATGAGCAAAGATGAAATACTTGTTATGATGGCAGATGATCCTGCCTCAGAAGAAGATATAAAAGCATGGGCTAAAAGAACAGGAAATGAACTGGTGTCAGTTTCCAGGAAAGATGATGTTTTTTGTTTTGTTATAAAGAAATCATAATTACTACTTGGTAGGATATTTTCTTGTAATATTTTCTAGTTTTAATTTCATAAATCACAAGCTTTATTATATTTTTTATTAATATTAATGATTTCAAACTAGTAAAAATATCTTTTAATTTAAAACAGGAGGAAAAATGTCAGGTAAAAAAATATTATATGTCCAGACAAGCGGAACCGATATGCCTCAAAGACTATATTCGCCTTTTATTCTTGCCCAGACTGCTGTTTCAATGGATATGGAACCGACCCTTTATTTTCTGGGAGAAGGTATTTCTGTTGTAGTTAAAGGCAATGCTGAAAAAATCAAAATGGGCAACTTCCCTTCCCTTAAGGAAGTTATGGATAATACTGCTGAAATGGGAGTTAAGATGCTTGTATGCCAGCAGAGCATGCAGGTTTTCGGCCAGGATCTTAAAGAAAATGATTTTGTTGAGTATGCAAAAATAGTTGGAGCAGCTACATTAAACGATTTGGTTGTAGATGCTGACGGAACAATGTGGTTTTAACTATGATATTGATTATTGAAGAAAAATATATTAAAATTTAATCAATAAGGGCATTGGTTTTTAAACCAAAAAGCCAGAACTACCTCTCGAATAAGATATTATTTAATAGTATCCTTTATTTTTATGGAGGTAGTTCTTTTATTTTCCACAAAATATTTGTATTTTTTCTGTCATCTTTTATAATGTTAACTTGCAATTTGTTTCAGGACAGATTTGTTTCCGCTGGGGTGTAGTCTAGTGGTAGGACACATGACTCTGGATCATGGCGCGGGGGTTCGAGTCCTCCCACCCCAGCCA
>JAQVJB010000057.1:0-8190 GCA_028695395.1 Actinomycetota bacterium
ATATGAAGTCATCTAAAATGCTTGAACTCAAAGATATATTTAAGAAAGACTCGGGTTATTTAAATAAACTATCTGATTGTTGCAGGGCTGATCTTAAAAAACAGTTAGAAAATATTGATGTAGCTACGGATGAAATGTTTGAAGAGGGGACAGCACCGGTTTATGAGAATTATTCGAATTTCGTTCTCCTCCAAAACGATATTGTTATTATATTTGGCCAGTACCAGATTGCTCCTTATGCTGCCGGGATGTTTGGTGTAAGGATACCTTATGAAGAATTATCCTCATATCTGGCTGAGGGATTATTTTAATAAAAATCATAATATTCTGTTTTTAAAAACATGTCTTGACCATAATTATGGCTTATGCTGGAAGTTTAGCTTTGTGAAGTTACAATTATTTATTGCCATAATAAGATTATTGCTTTAAATAATTAAAATAAAAAAGAGCCTTATTCAGAAAAAATAGAAAGGTATCCTATTTTTTCAGGTATACCAATATTACTAGATTTAAATGAAAAAATCTATATGCTGGATAGCAGGCAAACCTAACCCTAGAATATAATTTCCCGAAAGCGAGTCTTAAATTATACTTCCTTCATATGGGATAAAACTTCTTTTGTAATCAGCTCAACAAGAGAATCATATACCAGAGTCTTCGCTTCAGGCTTGAAAGCAGGTTCTTCCATGCCGCAGGATGTTTCATCACAGGAAATACACAATGTTTTATCTGAAGCAGTAACGCCTTTGCTGCCAAAAACAGACATTCGGTCTTTTACAGATTTTTTAATTGATTCCTGGACTATCTTTGAAAGATCCCCATAGCTAATGCATTCAGGATTATCATTCAGGAAATTACGCGCGGTTCTTACTGCACTGGCTGACATTTCAGTATAAAAATTGATTTTTGAAATCCCAAGGCTTATTGCTTTTCTGAAATCATTGTCTGATATTCCAGAACCACCATGAAGAACAAGAGGAATAGGAATAGCTTTATTTATTTTATCAATTCTTTCAAAATCAAGATTTGGTTCGCCCTTATAAGTACCGTGAACATTTCCAACAGAAATTGCCAGAGCATCAACCCCTGTCTCCTCATAGAACCTTACAGCATCTTCCACTTTAGTGAACGATTCTGTATCTGCCGCATGCGGGGTAGGGGCGGCAACACCTACAGCTTCTCCGCCAATATTCCCTATTTCACCTTCGACCCCGACTCCGACACTATGGGCGATCTTTACTATTTCTTTTGTCTGTTCAATATTTACTTCAAGCGGTTCAGAACTCCTGTCAAACATAATCGAAGTAAAACCGGCTCTTATGGCTCTTATAACTGTTTCATAATTGTGACCGTGATCGAGATTGATGCAGACCGGCACATCTACTTCTTTTGCAGCTTTTAAAATAGCCGGTGCAATATGTTCAAGATTTAAATATCTGAAATGGACTTCAGCTAACTGCATTATAACAGGGGAATTCGATTCAATAGCTGCTTCTATTATAGGGTCGATGAATGTCATGCTTGTAACATTAAAAGCTCCGACAGCATATTTCTTTTTACTTGCATGATTTAAAAGATCTCTTAAATTAATTAAAGCCATATTAAAATCCTTCCCAAAGAATAAATTTAAAGATAATAAAAATTAAATAAATATGCTTATTTCAAATATAATAAAACATTTAAGTGCTTTGATAAATAATTAACGCAAAATATTTATTTGTTTATAGCCTATCAATAATTATTTTTAACACATATCAGGGTTTTTATGAAGTTTATTTTTTATATTTCATAAAAATATATCACTAACTCATGGCAGCATTATGTTTATGTGTTTCTATAGAAAATCATATGTGAAATTTCTTTGTTTGCGTATCAAAAAATACAAAAATCAAAATAACCATTTTTGCGTCATTTGAAAAATTAAAAGAAATCTTACTGTTAAGCTGTTAAGTGCTGCATAAAAAAATTAATACTTGAAAAAGAACGGGAGAAGGCATTTAAACCTTCTCCCGTTCACATAGCCGTTATTATTATTTTTGCGAAGGAGCTAAAACAATTTGCTAACAGCTAATATTTTTTAAAACGGCTCTTTATCTAATATATCCTTTTTCTTATCCAGCATCCGTTTTCTTATTTATTTACTATTTTATTATTTATTGTCCTTTTTCTTATCCAGCTATCTTTAACTTTCTATAAATTATCTAGATATATAGATAATAATTAAAGAATAGGAAGGTAATTGTCCAATTCATAATCTGTTACATATGTTCTGTACCTATCCCATTCGATCTTCTTGTTCTCAATGAATTTATTGAAAACATGCTCTCCAAGAGCCTCTTTCATAAGCGAACTCTTTTCAAGATTCTTAACTGCTTCATAAAGATTGTCAGGCAGTGTTTCTATTCCTGCTTCTTCCCTTTTATCTAAATTCATTTCAAATATATTTGCTTCAATAGGATCCGAAAGCGGATATTTGTTTTTAATACCTTCCATACCGGCTGCCAGCATTACGCTGAAAGCAAGATAAGGATTGCATGCCGGGTCAGGACATCTGAATTCGACTCTTGTGGCATTTTCTTTTCCTGGTTTGTAAAGCGGCACTCTGACAAGGGTAGATCTGTTTTTTCTTGCCCATGAAATATATACAGGAGCTTCATACCCCGGAACAAGGCGCTTATATGAATTAACCCACTGATTTGTTATTGCGACAAATTCTTTGCAATGTGTAAGAAGACCGGCAATATACTGCCTTCCCTCAATAGAAAGATTAAATGGATCACCAGCATCAAAAAATGCATTTCTTTCACCCTTAAACAAGGACTGATGGACATGCATACCGCTTCCGTTTTCACCAAAAATAGGTTTTGGCATAAATGTCGCATAAACACCGTGATTCCATGCGATTTCTTTGACTACTATCCTGTAAGTCATTGCAGCATCAGCCATAGTTAGAGCGTCCTGGTATCTTAAATCTATTTCGTGCTGTGATGGAGCAACCTCATGATGTGAATATTCAACAGCAATACCCATGGCATCAAGATAAAGTATTGTTTCTCTTCTTAAATCACTTGCAACATCTAATGTTGTAAGGTCAAAATACCCGCCATTGTCAAGAACCTCAGGTTTGCCGCTATCTTTCTTGAAATAAAAGTATTCAAGTTCCGGACCAACATAAAATGTATATCCCAGTTCTTTGATTTTTGCCAGGTTTTTCTTCAGTACCCACCTGGGATCTCCCTCAAAGTGTTTCCCTTCAGGAGTCATAATATCGCAAAACATTCTAGCGACCCCGCTTTCGGAAGGTCTCCAGGGAAGTATCTGGTAGGTTGAAGGATCTGGCATTGCTATCATATCGCTTTCTTCAACCCTTGAAAAACCTTCGATTGAAGAACCATCAAATCCCATTCCTTCGGAGAGAGCTGACTCAAGCTCTTCGACTGTTATTGAAAAGCTTTTTAGCATCCCCTGGACATCAGTAAACCATAATCTTATAAATTTTATATGGTTATCTTTTGCTTTCTTTAATACAAACTCCTTCATCTGATCGATTTTTTTTAAATCTTCCATTAGCTCCTCCTTGCATGGTTATCATTTTTTAACATTTAAATTAAATGAAAATTAATTATAAAAAAATAATAAACCTATTATATTTCAAAAAAGTTAAGGAAATGTTAAATCTTTGTTAAATTTTATTTGGTTTCTTAGATTTTGTGGGAAAAAATATAACCGACCTGCCTTACTGTTTTAAGCATCAGGTCATAAGGAGACGGGAGTTTTGCGCGCAGATGTCTCATGTGGACATCCACAGTCCTGTTGCCGCCATAGAAATCGTACCCCCATATTTTTGAAAGAAGGATATTCCTGGATATTACTTTTCCTTCATTCTGTATAAGATATTTAAGCAACTCATATTCTTTAAAAGTCATTTCAATTATCTCGCCCTGCACTGAAACTTCATAATTCTCAAGATTCAGAATTAAATCATCGACCTTTAGAATATTCCCGAGACTTGCAGATCTGTGTCTTCTCAAAATAATATTAATCCTGATTGAAAGCTCCTTATCAAGCTGGTCTGAGAAAATTATATCGTCATATTTTATAAAATTTTCAAGAAGAAAACCTGCTTGTTCCATGCTCATTAATATCAGCTTGGGAATCTGTACCGTTTTCAGTTCATCAATAAGCTTGTAATCGTGATTCCTGGAATCTTTTAAAAATTCCGGGTGAAAAGCAAATCCGGGGCCTGCCTGATATATTATTTCTTTTTTTATATCAAGACTTGTAAGGTCAAGTATTATAAGATTTATATTAAGCGTATCTGCTGTTTCCAGGACAGGGTTTGTAAGCTGGAAATTTATACTATCTTTATAAAAATCCTTTGCAGAAACATTAAAATTGCTTTTTAAAATATTGCTTATTATTTCAGGGAGGTTTTTATTCCTGGAAATAATTCTTATATTCTCCATATTTTATTTTATTCTCCAAACTATAAATTCTTTAACCCCTGAACTTATTGGTTATGGGGAATCTTCTGTCCTTCCCAAAAGCTCTTTGAGTTATTTTAATTCCGGGGGAGCCCTGTCTTCTTTTATATTCATTCATATCTATAAGCCTGATTACTTTTCTGACTATTTCTTCAGGAAGACCAAGCACATTTTTTATATAATCAAAATCCATATCGTCTTCTATGTATGATTTTATTATCATGTCCAGCAAATCATAAGGCGGGAGACAGTCCTGGTCTGTCTGTCCCGGTTTTAATTCAGCTGAAGGAGCTTTTGTCAGGATGTTCCCCGGAATAATATTATTGAATTCTTTATTTATGAATTCACAAAGTTTATAGATTCTTGTTTTATAAATATCCTTTATGGGAGAAAGTCCGCCAGCCATGTCACCGTAAAGCGTACAGTATCCCACACTGGTTTCGCTTTTATTCCCGGTTGAAAGGACAAGCCATCCGAATTCATTGGACATAGCCATTAATATATTGCCCCGTATGCGTGCCTGAATATTCTCTTTGGTAAGATTTATCTCGCCTGATTGAAAGATTTCTTTTAATGAATCAATATATGAGTTATATATTCCGGATATAGGGATTTCGATATGCCTGATTTTAAGGTTATTGGCAAGCTCCAGGGAATCATAAATGCTGGACTTGCTGGAAAACGGTGAAGGCATTAAAATACCGGTGACGTTTTCATTTCCAAGAGCAAAAAAAGCAATTACGGCACAAATTGCTGAGTCAATCCCTCCGCTTAAACCCAGGACGGCTTTGCCAAACCCGTTTTTGTGAAAATAATCTCTTGTCCCGAGAACTAGAGCCTTAAGGATTTCATCTTCTTCGCAGGTAATCAGTTCTTCATAATCCAGGCTTTCTGCTTTACCAAGTATTTTTCTTCCCGAACTTTTCACAGAAGAGCCTTTCTTCATAAAAGATTTCTCATTATTATCCGGGATATTTAGGACTTCAATATCATGATTCTCTTTCGATTCCAGAAGTTTTTTCCTTTGTATCTTAAACCTTGCATCCTTGAGTCTTAAAGATTTGACTTCTTCAAGATCAATATCGTAAATAAGCATATCTTCTTCAAAAGGCGCGCATCTTGCAAGGACGATACCTTCTGCATCGATTAACATAGAATTACCGTCAAAAACCAGTTCATCCTGTCCGCCAATCAGGTTTACGTATAAAATACAAACTCTTGAATCAACTGCCCTGGTATGGAGCATTTTTTCTCTTTCTGCAGGTTTGCCGATATGATAAGGGGAAGCTGCAATATTTATTACAAGTTCGGCACTGCCCAGAAGAGATTGGATTTTTACCGGCCCTTCAGCATAATAAATATCTTCACATATGCTTAATCCTACAAGACAGCCATTAATATTTAATATTTTATTGCCATTACCTCTCTGGAAATATCTCTCTTCGTCAAAAACCGAATAATTAGGCAGATTCTGTTTATCATAAAAAGTTACTATTTTATTATCATAAAAAACGAAAGCGGAATTGAATATCTCATTATTTTCTCTTACAGATCCACATATTATTATATTTTTACAGGAGAGCTCTTTTAACTTTTCAATATATTTTAAGTTGGTCTTTAAAAAAGAAGGTTTTAATAAAAGATCCTCAGGAGGATAACCGGTAAGTGCAAGTTCCGGGAATACTATAATATCGCAGTCATAAGCAGATGCATTTTTTACTGCATCTCTAATCTTTTTAAAATTTCCTTCAAAATCTCCTACACCGGGATTAACCTGTGCAGCACAAATCCTTAAGATTGAAATCTTAGCTCCAGTTTTTTTATTTTCCTTATTCTTCCCTGGAAAGTCTTTCCCTGACTTCTTTTGAAATCATTTCAGGAGTCCACTTAGGTTCCCAGACAAGGTTGACATTTACTTTGCCTATTCCGTCCATTTTTTCAACGCTTTCTTTTGCCTGCTCTCTTATAAAAACATGCATCGGGCAGCCTCTGGTTGTAAAGGTCATATCAATATCCACATTATTATCATCATCAACATTTACATTATAAATGAGACCAAGGTCCACTATGTTTATAGGTATTTCAGGGTCATATACTTCTGCAAGAGCTTTATAAACATCTTCGCTTGTTATTTTTCCCATATTATCCTTTTCCTTTAGTATTGTATTTTAAAACCATATCAAAAATGAAAATATTTTTCTTTAAGACTGCTGTTATAAATTGACGAACTTCTTATATTGCTGCTGCAAATCTGCTTAAGGCAATCTATAAGGTAATCTGCTTCTTCCCTTGTATTTTCAAAACCCAGAGATATTCTTATGGAATTCCTGGTTAATTCCAGGCAAATCCCCATTGAAATCAAAAATTCATTTCCTCCGGGAGAGCTACTATGGCAGGCGGAACCTGCAGAAACTGCAATACCGTATTCATCAAGTTTTTTAACAAGACTTTCTCCGGTAAAATCCTGAAATGTAAAATTGATATTTCCAGGCAATCGTTTTTCGTGGTGGCCGTTGTAAAGGACCCCGTCTATCTGTGAAAGCACAGAGTCTCTTATATAATCTCTAAGTGCACTTAATTCCTGTGACCTCTTGCTGATCGTCGGAGAAAGGATATCAGTGGCTTTTGCAATGCCGATAATGCCAGGAATATTTTCAGTTCCTGACCTGAGTCCTTTTTCCTGTCCGCCTCCTAATATCTGAGGTGCTATTTTTACGGAATTTCTCACATAGAGGGCTCCGACACCCTTAGGAGCATAGACTTTATGGCCAGAGATTGTAAGCAGATCGACATTCAGGGACCTAACATCCAGAGGAATATTCATATAGCTTTGTACGGCATCACAATGAAAGACAATTTCATTTTCCCTGGCTATTTTTCCAATTTCTTCTATCGGCTGCACTGCTCCCATTATATTATTTGAGTGCATAATACTAATCAGTACGGTATCGGGCTGTATGGACTTCCTGATATCTTCCGGATTTACTATTCCGTATTTATCAATAGGTAGGTACGTTATTTTAAATCCTTCATTCTCCAGTATTTGAAGAGGTATTCGAACTGCTGGATGTTCAATCTCGGAAGTTATTATATGATCCCCTCTCCTGAAATATGCCTCAATCGTTCCAAATATTGCCATATTATTACTTTCGGTACCGCCGCTTGTAAAAATTATTTCTTCAGGAGAAGCATTCAGAGCTTCTGCAATTGTTTTTCTGGAATCTTCAAGTAACCTGTTTGATTCTGTTCCAAGAGTGTGAGGTTCGGAAGCATTCCCAAAATAAAGAGTCATTGCATTATAAACTGAATCTGCAACCTCCCTTAAAACAGGAGTAGTTGCGCTGTGGTCCATATAAATGTAATGACTAAAACGATTCATTATAAAATTTTTTGGTTTTCAATGAGTTGAATTATAATAATAAATCAATTAAAAATAAAATTAAAAATGAGCAAAAAGCTTTTAATTATCAGCAATACTATTAATTTTTTCTATGTATGCCGCTACATCAAACTTACTCTTTGCGCCTGAATAGCTCATGTATCGTATCTTCCCAAAGATTTCTCTTTCTTTCCAGGGCCGGTCATGGACGCCGCCTATAGACCAGGCAATTCCAGCATATCCATTAGGATCTCTTCCGTCCAGACTATATTTGTCATTTAAATAAATTGCATTTTTTTGTGCCGTATATGCATCAATGCTCCATTC
>JAQVJB010000057.1:8290-12366 GCA_028695395.1 Actinomycetota bacterium
CCCCATTCCTTTTTTTGAGAAACTACCCATGCAGGAACTATATTGTGACCATCAACCTCATAAAAAGGTATCTTTAAGTTTTCCAGTTGTTTTGAAATCTCTTTTTTCCAGTTAATTTTTATTTTCAATGGATCAAAATCTGTTACCAGCATACCTGCGTTTAATTTTTGCATTATCTTAATTATTTCTTTTTCAGGATTTCCCATAAGAAGATATAAAGGAATATTCTTTTTAAATGATTGCCTGATGCATTTTTTCAGATTATCAAGCATAAATAAATAGTGTCTGTTCCCGGCATTTAAAAATTTATCTGATAGACAGAACACAATAAAAAGTTTTACCTTTGATTTCAAGGCAGCTTGCTGCGCATATAAAAGTCCCCAATTGTCACTTATTCTTTGCTCTCTGCTCATCCAGTAAAGAACCGGTTTTTCCAAAGAATCTGCAAATGCCACATTATTTATTTTTCTTGCTCTTTTATATTCCATATGGATATTATAGGACATATTTTTTTATTTTTCTGTTTTAAATAAGTACTTAATCTGGTAGTTTTATTAAGTAATTCATGGAAATAAACAGTTTAAGCTTAAGGAATAATTTGAAGATAAATAAATTTGCAAAAATAGTATCATATATATTTGACGGTTCTTATATCTCAATACCTGCTTATTTAATTCTGAATTTTTTTATGTTAAAGACTTGTCAGGAGATATTGCTATGGACTTTCCTATGCATACTTTTTGGAAGCCTGATACCATTTATTTTTATTCTTATCCTGTATAAAAAGAAAAAAATCAATGACTTGCATGTACCGAAAAGAGAAGAAAGGATAAAACCGACTCTTGTTACTCTTGTAAGCTACATGCTTGGTTTTTTTGTTTTTTATATATTAAAAGCACCTGTTTATCTTAAAGCAGTTTTTTTTGGTTCTTTTCTGACTGCTATTGTTCTAACATTGATTACTTATTTCTGGAAAATCAGTTTTCATACCAGCTGGATCACTTTTTTTTGCATAACCTATTATATTGTTTTTGGGAAATGGGCAATACCGCTTATTGTATTCATACCCCTGGTAGCGTGGGCAAGGGTGAAGATAAAAAGGCATACGGTAGCTCAAGTCCTAAGCGGTTCTGCGGTAACGATTATAACTGCTTTTTTCAGCTATTCTCTTTTCGGGCTCTTTAAAATCTTTTAATCAGGAACATGTGTAAAATCCATAAAAGGTATAGCTCTAAAAAAGTAAGTATTATTGCTATGGCTACGGGGATTGCAAGATATCTTGAAAAAAATCTTTTTGATTTTTTTGAAAAATAAGGAATAAGCAACACTAGTAAAAGATTCGAGAAAATAAAAGTAAAAATAATTGCAGATATATTTAAAAAGTAATAGAAATTTCCAAGAAAAGCCGGTTTTAAAATTCCAGTCAGTATAAATATTGATGCAACAAACATCAAAATAATGAAATGCCATGCTGAGCCAAGGACCTTTTCATCTTCAGAATCCTTATAGTACTGGAATGCGAAAACAGGGTAGCAGATGACAGAAATTCCCAAGCCTGATACATACCCGGTTATTATTCTTATAATATTATTTGTTTCATATACTTTCATATATGAAAGAAGCCCGTCTATCCCGGCAGATATTATAAAAACTATGCTTAAGATAATGACATATATCGGGGGGAATCCTGATTCTTTTTTTCTGTATATAATAAGCATCAAAATTATTGAGAACATAAATCCGATATAGATGCCCATACATCTTGCACAAACCGGCATATCTGTTTCTCCAAATGTTATAGTCCGTTCAGGTATCTGATGGCAAACGGAAAAGCCGATTTTATCGAAGAGATTCAATAGAAAAGTAATCATAATAATAAAATAAAAGTGTTGATAATAATTAGAAAAATACAATTATTTTTATATAAATAATATCAAAAGCAAAATAATATGCTAAAAGTTTTAATTAATAATTTTCTGAAAGCAGCAGACACAACTTTCAAAACGTAAAGATAAATATTTTTAATAATATTTTTGTATTTAAAACCATAAATATAGTTTTTTACAATCTTAATTGTTAAAATTTATACTTATTGTAATATTTAATAAGCTGATTGGAGCAAAATATGATTTTTGATTTTCATACCCATACTTTTTTATCTGATGGCGAAAACAGCCCTATAGAACTTATTAGAATTGCAAATGCAAACGGGTATTCTGTTATCGGGATAACAGATCATGTCAGCTATTCAAATATTGATTTTATAATAGATGCTGTAAAAAAAGATTGCAGGCTTGCTGAAAAATACTGGGATATCAAAGCTGTTGCAGGCGTAGAGCTGACAAATGTCCCTGCAAAAAGCATAGATGAGATGGCAAAACATGCCAAAGAAAAAGGTGCAGAGCTTGTATTGGTGCATGGGGAAAGCATAGCCGAACAGGTTGAACCGAAAACTGATTATTATGCGGTTAATTCGGATTATGTTGATATTCTTGCTCATCCCGGCCTTATCACCCCTGAGGAAGCTTCCCAGGCATCATCAAAAGGGATTTTTCTGGAGATTACCGGAAGAGCGGGGCACTGCCTGACAAACGGACATGTTGTAAAAACTGGAAGAGAGCAAGGTGCAAAATTTATTATTAACAGTGATTCTCACAGCCACAGGAATCTATATTCTGGAGATGGGCAATTAAAAGTTGCAAGAGGTGCAGGGCTTGAGGAGGATGAGATAAAAGAAATATTTGAAAAAAATATCGGGCTTTTACTTAAAAGGATTGGATTAAAAAATGGATAAAATATTATATATTGATTGCTTTTCGGGAATAAGCGGAGATATGATGCTAGGTGCTCTTATTGATCTCGGACTCGATGAAGATTTTTTAATTGCAGAACTTAAAAAGCTTCCCGTAAAGGGATATAAAATAATAGTGAAGAAAAATAGTGATTACAAAATATCCTGTACTGATTTTAAGGTTGAAATATCTGACATGCATACATCGAGGAATTATGCGGAAATAAAAGAGATAATTAAAAGCAGCAGCTTAAAAGAAAGCGTAAAGAAAACTGCCCTTTCAATTTTTAAAGTTCTTGCAGCTGCTGAGTCAAAAGTACATTCAGTTACAATCGATAAACTGCATTTTCATGAAGTAGGAGCTCTTGACTCAATAATAGATATAGTTGGAACAGCAATAGGGCTTGATTATTTTGATTTGAAAAAAATATATGCTGCCCAGGTTCCTCTTGGTTCCGGCTATGTAAATACTGCTCATGGAAAATTACCTGTACCTGCTCCTGCAACTGCAGAAATATTAAAAGGTGTTCCTGTTTATGCTGGTGATTTTGATTTTGAAGTCACTACGCCTACCGGAGCGGCAATTTTAAGAAGCAGCGTGGATTCTTTTTGTAAAATACCGTTTACAAATATAGACAAAATAGGATATGGAAGCGGAAGCAGAAAAAATGATAAAATTCCGAATCTTTTAAGACTTTTTCTTTGCGGTGAGGATATTCATAGCGATAAGGATACCGGAGATATTAGAGAGGAAGCTCTGTCTGAGGGTTTTGATTTCGAAGAAATTATTATTCTTTCCGCAAATATTGACGACATGAATCCTGAACTGATGGCTCATCTGACAGATAAGATTTTAAAGGAAAATGCCCTTGATGTATGGACCGAACCTGTATTTATGAAAAAAAACAGGCAGGCAGTGAAACTTAATGTGTTATGCAGTAGAAAGGAAGAGATAAAACTTAGCAAGTTAATTTTCAGGGAAAGTACTACTCTGGGGATAAGAAGAGTCAGGACCGGTAGGTTTTTCCTTGAAAGAAAAGAAGATCTTTTGAAGCTCCCATATGGTGAAGTGAAAATAAAAATCGGGTATTTAAAAGGGGAAATTATTACCTGTTCACCAGAATATGATTCATGCAGGCAGCTTGCATTAAAGACAAGCAAACCTTTAAAAGATATCTACCGCGATGTTGGCCGTTTTTTTTCAACAAGGTAATATCGTAAAATTTCCTGTATTATCGCAACTACAGGCACTGCAAGCAGTAATCCTATCCAGCCGAATACAGCT
>JAQVJB010000058.1 GCA_028695395.1 Actinomycetota bacterium
AAGTGGGCCGTTAGCTCAGTTGGTAGAGCACCGGACTTTTAATCCGGGTGTCGAAGGTCCGAATCCTTCACGGCTCACCATTTGCCCTCGTCGTCTAGCGGTTTAGGACACAGCCCTTTCACGGCTGCAACAGGGATTCGAATTCCCTCGAGGGTACCATATTTCGGGCGATTAGCTCAGCTGGGAGAGCATCTGCCTTACAAGCAGAGGGTCGTAGGTTCGATCCCTACATCGCCCACCATTATTTTTATATTAACTTTTAGGAGCTGTCGTCTAGCGGTTTAGGACACGTGCCTGTCACGCACGAGGTCGCGGGTTCGAATCCCGTCAGCTCCGCCATTTTTTTAAATTGCTGTTTGTAAATTTAAATTGGCAGCCGGACTGGCCAATATGCCTGCAGCATATTGACAGGGATTTGAAAGTACGGACAAAGCGTATCTAAAAAGTCCGCGTCTCCGCAGTTAGATGAAGGTGAGATGAAAGAGCGAATCCCGTCAGCTTGAGCCATTTTTTTTTAGGCGAGATAGCTCAGTTGGTAGAGCAGTGGACTGAAAATCCACGTGTCCGCAGTTCGATTCTGCGTCTCGCCACCACATTATTTTTTCAAAAGTTAAATTCGATAAAACATTTTTTAAATCAGATATATTATTTTTTTTTATATAATTCTGATGGTTTTTCACAATCTGAAACTCATAGCCAGAAAAAACTATTAAG
Source organism: Actinomycetota bacterium (assembly GCA_028695395.1). GTDB lineage: Bacteria > Actinomycetota > Humimicrobiia > Humimicrobiales > Humimicrobiaceae > Humimicrobium. The sequence continues at coordinate 715 of JAQVJB010000058.1, forward strand.
TCAGCTCTGGAAGAGGGCGTTTCTACCTGGCTAATAATAGGGAATTTCTACCTGGCTGTTACACAATAAGAAAAAAATATTGACATTTATTTTATTTATAGATTAAAATACTAATATGAAACGGTTCATAATATACCGATTCATTTTAAAAACAGACTTACTAATAAAAGAGGAGGAATTTAGTGAGCCAGATAAAGAAAAATATTATTTCAATAATAATCATTTCTTTAGCTATTATCATGGCAATGAGTCTTTTTGCAGGCTGCTCTACAGCTGCTTCTGCAGAAACAACCAGCTCTGAATCAGCACAATCGCAGGAACAAAACGAAACATCTACTGATAATGGGCAGTCAGGAAAAAAATTTAATGAAGAAACACTTACTCTAACAGGTTCTACTACGCTTCTTGAGGTCGCTCAGATGTGGGCTGAATCTTTCATGGATACATACGGAGGAAAAATAACTGTTAATGGCGGTGGTTCCGGAGAAGGAATAGCTTCACTATTAAACGGTACAACTGATCTTGCAAACGCTTCAAGAGCAATGAAAGAAGATGAATTTGCAGCGGCAGAAGCAAATGGACAGGAAATAAAAGAATATATAGTTTTATTTGACGGGATATGTGTCATTACCAGTAAAAATATTGATGTAAAAGAACTTTCTATAGAGCAGCTATCAGATATCTTCACAGGCAAAATAACCAATTGGAGCGAAGTAGGAGGACCTGAAGCAGATATAGTCGCTGCGGCAAGAGATACAAATTCCGGTACAGGTGAATATTTCCTTGAAAGAGTTGTACAAAAAAACAAAACAGAGAAAGACAATGACTATTCAGATATGTGTTTAAGGTTGCAGTCAAACAGCGATGTCGTAAACCAGGTAGCGGGAAATGAAAATACAATAGGCTATATAGGCATAGGATTTCTTGAATCAGCCGGAGAAAATATAAATCTTGTTGCTGTTAAAGATGACGCTACAGCGGTTTTACCATCAATTGAAACAGTTGCCGACAAATCATATCCTATAGCCAGAGATTTATATATTTATGGCAATTCCGTCACAATGACTGGAATAGCAAATGCCTTTATGGAATTTGTTTTAAGTGCTGATGGCCAGGCACTGGGACAGAAAGCAGGATTTGTAGGCGTTAAATAAAATTCAATTTTTTCAAACACCATAATTACTTCCCTTGATGTTAATAACAGGAGACTTAGAGATAAAAAATTAATAAGCCTCCTGTTATTAATTAAGAATAAATCTTATAATAATCCTTTTAACCGGCTTCTGATTTTCTTTACTGGATTTAATTTATAAATTATAATTTCAGGCAGTCAATAAAAAAGTCAATTGAAAATAAAAAGCTATATAAAATGGGAAAAATCATATGGTAAAATTTAGCAGCATATCTCTTACTTTATTAATTTTCATAGCTATTTTTCCTTTTGCTTTTTCTGGCTGCAGCAAAGATTCTCTTACAATGAACAATAGTAGTACACCTGAAATCCCGGAATCCAAGACTGAGGTTTCCGGAAAAAAATTTGACGGAAAAACACTGGTACTGACTGGGTCAACAACTCTGCTTGAAGTTACCAATAGCTGGGTAGAGGAATTTTACAAGGAATATGGTGGGAGAATTACTGTAAACGGAGGAGGTTCAGGAGAAGGAATAGCATCTCTTATTAATGGCACTACCGATATTGCAAATTCTTCCAGAGACATAAAAGATACTGAAATACAGAATGCAGAAGAAAACGGTATAAAAATACTTGCAATACCTGTTTTATATGATGGAATTGCAATAGTTGCTTCTCAGAATATAGAGGTAAGGGAGTTATCTATAGAACAGCTTTCAAAAATATATACTGGTGAAATCAATAGCTGGAGCGAGCTTGGAGGTCCTGATAAAGAGATAATACTTTTTGCAAGGGATACCAACTCGGGAACCGGTGAATATTTTCTTGAAGAAATAATCCAGATGGGCAAAAGCAAAAAAGAGAATGATTATTCTCAGATGACAATAAGGCTTAATTCCAATGCAGAAATAGTAAATAATATATCTGATACTGATAATTGTATAGGATATATAGGTCTTGGGTTTATGAAACCTGACATGAATATTATTTCCATAAAAGAAGAAGATTTGTCCCAGGCCGTAATACCTTCAGTCTGCACTGTAAAAGAAAGGATATATCCGATTTCAAGACAACTTTTCATTTATGTCAATGAGGATAATATAAGTGAAATCGCCAGAGGATATATTGATTTTATACTAAGCGAAAAAGGGCAGGATATTGGAACTGAAGCCGGATTTGTTCCGGTAAAATAATGAATAATTTTATATAATACCGGACTATACATAAATAAATATTGAAATTTAATTATCAGTTCTTTAGCATTAAAAATTAAATCTGAAGTGATTTTTCAAAGATATAATGAAATCAAAGTGGAATAATTTTAAAAATTTTCTTATAACAAGATTCATTTTTTTAAATGGGATTATTTCCATAATAGTTCTCACTGTAATACTTATATTTCTTGTATATAATTCCATCAAATTCTTTTCCAGCTACCCGATTTTTGATTTTTTAACAGGGACTAGATGGTCTCCGACATCAACGGAAAAATTCGGCCTACTTCCTCTTCTGACTGGTTCGACCCTGATTACTGTAGGAGCCATTATAATAGCTCTCCCTCTTGGTATCGGTGCGGCAATTTATATCGGAGAACTTGCTCCCAGAGCTGTCAGGGAAACATTGAAGCCTATAATTGAAATCCTTGCGACAATTCCTTCAGTAGTCATAGGTTTTATTGGGATACAACTTATTGTCCCTATTATTAAAAGAGCGTTTAGCCTGCCGATAGGACTGACTGCTCTTGCCGGCTCAATAATGCTTGCTTTCATGAGCCTGCCTACGATAATATCCATTTCGGAGGACGCAATAAATGCTGTCCCCGTAAAATTCAGGCATGCTTCACTTGCGCTTGGCGCAACCAAATGGGAAACAACTTATAGAGTAGTAGTCCCTGCTGCCAAGTCAGGTATTGTTGCCTCTATCATGCTTGGTCTTGGGAGGATAGTCGGAGAGACAATGACTGTCCTTATGGTAACCGGTAATTCTCCAAGGATTGTTTTTTCATGGCTTCAGCCGGTCAGAACCATTACTGCGACTATAGCTGCAGAAATGGGGGAGACAGTAAGGGGAGGCCTTCATTTTTCATCTTTGTTTGCAATAGGCCTGGTCCTTTTTATAATAACTTTTCTGATTAATTTCATAGCAGACAGATTTATTGGAAGAATAAGGAAAATGTAATGGCTGCAATAAGTTTGGCTATATGCTTTCTTATGAAAAATTATAAAAATAAAGAGTTTAAATGAAAAAAAGATATTTACAGCAGAAAATATTTTATGGGCTGCTTCTATTCTGTACTCTTATAGTCGTAGCATTTGTGCTTGGCATTATTCTTTTTCTTATTATCAAGGGAGCTAGAGCAATAAGCTTTAATTTTATCTTTGGCTCTCCTGAAAACGGCATGAGAGAGGGAGGTATATTTCCGGCAATTTTGGGGACTCTTTATCTAATGCTGGGAACCATCATATTTGCCTTGCCGATAGGTATTTTTGCTGCGATATATATAAATGAGTATGCCGGGAAATCAAAAATAACAAGGATTATAAGGCTTTCAATTATCAATATGTCCGGCGTCCCTTCCGTTGTATTTGGACTATTCGGTCTTGGCTTTTTTGTACTCTTCCTGAGATTCGGTAAATCTATCCTTGCAGGTTCGCTGACCCTGGCTCTTATGATTCTTCCAATTATAATTACGTCTACAGAGGAAGCATTAAAATCTGTATCTGATACTTACAGGCAGGCTTCACTTGCATTGGGTGCTACCAAATGGCAGACAATTTACAAGGTGGTTCTGCCTCAGGCACTTCCAGGCATTATAACCGGTTCTGTGATAGGAATAGGAAGAGCGGCAGGTGAAACGGCACCGATAATTTTTACAGTTGCAGCTTTCTCACAGCCCGGACTTCCCAAATCTATCTTTGACCAGGCAATGGCTCTTCCTTATCACCTGTATGTTCTTGCCACACAGGTAACTAATCCGCCTGAAGATATGCAGTGGGGTACGGCACTTGTGCTTCTCCTTCTCGTATTGTTTTTTTCTGTAATAGGCAGCATTATAAGGGTTAGGCAGAGACTGAAAAAAAGAGAATTATCCTGATATTTGTTTTAGCTAGAATGTAAGTTATATTAGGGCTCATATAAGCTTTATAACTTTTTTTATTGTTAGTATATTTAATATGTTAGTTTTGCTATATTTAATATAATAAACTTTTTTTAATGGAAGTAAAAAGCTATGATTAAAAAATTTCATGAAAAACTGCAGGAAATAACAAGAAATGTAAACCATATGGGCAAGCTGGTTCAGAAAGCAGTTGAAGGGGCAACAGAGTCTTTAACCGAAGATAATTCTGAAATCGCACAAAAAGTTATAGATGGAGACGATAAGATTGATGATCTTGAGATGAGGATTGAACAGGACTGCCTTTTTATTCATGCAGAATATCAGCCTTTTGCAAGAGATTTAAGACTGGTAAATTCCATGAATATTATTGCAATATATCTTGAAAGAATCGGCGACCTGGCAGTCAATCTTGCAAAGATAACCAGAAGGCTTGAGAAGCATAAAGCGATGTTTATGACCCCTGAAATCCTTGACCTGATAAGAGAAATGGCAAGACTTGCAAAATGTGTTCTTGCAAGCGCGCTTAAGGCTTTTAAAAACCATGATGCAAAACTTGCATCAAAACTTGATGAAATCGATATGGAAGTCGATGAGATACAAAGAGTTATTTTTAAAAGGCTATTTGCATCTGTAGTCGGTAATGATGAGATAAACAGGGAAGAGTTTGCGCTTTATCTTTCTAACATTTCTCTTGCTACAAGATATCTTGAAAGAATCGGCGACCAGTCTGTAAATGTCGGGGAAAGAGTACTTATTTTCTTAACAGGTAACTATAAAGTGCTTCATGATGATATGAATGGAGGTTAATGTTTCATGAAAATATCTTAAGCTGCAATTATCAAATGTTGGAGCTGTTTATTTATTACGTTTTTTCCTCTTCGTTCCAAGCATGATTATTTTCTGGTTCTTTCCAAGTATATAATATGCCATATGCTACCTGAAATTTATTTAGCATAAGGTTAAATAAAATTACTATATAAATTCATTATAATATTTTAAGATTTTTATGTTATAAATACTATTTGTGAAAATAAATATTTATTTTTAATGAAAGGGGAAAATAATGAAAGAAAAATCACTTGCAAACCTACAGGAAGCTTTTGCAGGGGAATCTCAGGCTAATAGAAAATATCTTGCTTTTGCAAAAAAGGCAGACTCAGAAGGCTACAAACAGGTAGCAAAACTTTTCAGGGCTGCTGCTGAAGCGGAAACCATTCATGCTCATGCCCATCTTGCTGCCATGGGAGGCATCAAGGATACAGTAGAAAATCTTAAAGAAGCAATTGGCGGAGAAACACATGAATTTCAGAACATGTATCCCCAAATGATTAAAGATGCAGAAGCTGAAGGGGAAAAAACTGCAGAAAGAAGCTTCAGCCATGCAAATTTTGTTGAGGAAGTACATGCAAACCTTTACAAATCATATCTTGAAAACATTGACAGCCTCAGGGAAGAAGATATATGGGTATGCCCGGTTTGCGGCATGACATTTATAGGTAAGGCTGATGATAAATGCCCGGTTTGCGCGACTCCTAAAGAAAAGTATATTTTAATAAAATAATATATAAAAAATCATTCTCTGGCAGATATTAAATCAATTTTATTAGTCATCTGGCAGGATAATCCTCCAGATGACTTTTATATTGGAACATTTTTTAAAATCAATAAAAATTTTGCTGCAGGGCTTATATTAGATTTTAGAAATATCTTGCTTGATAAATCAAAAGGCTGAGGCCTTATCTTTCTTAATGATATATAATGGTAAATTAATTGTAGATGATAATAAAATATTATCTGTATTGCTCAATGTAATGCGAAATATTATCTGCGCAGCTTAAAATGATAAAATTTAATTTTTAAAAATAATTACAATAAAAAATGTTTCTGCATAAAGAAATGATTGGAAATTTTGGAAAACTTTTTATTTGTACAACACCAATAGGAAATCTGGCTGATGTAAGTTTCAGGCTTATAGAAACATTAAAAAACGCAGACCTTATCATAGCTGAGGACACCAGGACAAGCCGGAAACTTCTAAACAGATATGATATAAAAAAACATGAGATGCAAAGCTATCACGATAATTCATCCGTGCAAAAAACTGAAAATATAATAGAAAGATTAAAAAAAGGTGAAAATATTGCACTTGTATCTGAATCAGGAACCCCACTTATATCTGATCCCGGATATAAGATTGTTAAAAGATGTATAGATGAAAATATAGCGGTTACTGTTATTCCCGGCCCCAGCGCAGCAATAAGCGCACTTGTAGCATCAGGTCTTTCTGTCGACAAATTTATTTTTATCGGATTTCTGCCCAGGCAGAAGCAAAAAATAAAAAACGAGCTTGAAAAATTAAGGAATCTTCCGTTTACCCTGATATTTTATGAATCACCGAAAAGATTGTTAAAACTACTTGATATAATACTGGAAATTTTTGGTGACAGAAATGCCTGCATTGCAAGAGAAATTACTAAAATCCATGAAGAATTCTTAAGGGGGAACATGCTCCGGCTCCTTGATTATCTTAGAAAAAAAGAAGATTCAGGGCAATCCCTTAAAGGAGAAATCGTGCTTGTTGTAGAGGGGGATACAGAAATTAAAATAAAAGATTTCAAATTAGATGAAATAAAAAATTTACTTTCCGGACTTATTAAAAAAGGATTAGGCAGAAAAGAAGCATTCAGGGAAATCATGAATGAATATGACATAGATAGAAAATCTCTTTATAAAATCTATATTACTATTAAATAAACAAACAAAACCAAGCAAGTATTAGCATATTTCATTTAAATAAATTTTAAAATAAGCTCTTATTTGTGCTATATTTCTTGTTTAAAGTAAAATATCTATAAAATTTATATAAAAATTAATAAAAGGAAAATTTCATGGGTTCTAAAAAGGATAAATTTTATATAACCACTGCAATACCGTATATGAACAGTAAGCTCCATCTCGGTTTTTTCTATGAAGCGATACTTGCTGATGTCTGTGCAAGGTTTAACAGGCTTTTAGGCAAAGAAGTATTTTTCCTCACAGGTTCAGATGAACACGGACAGAAAATAGAAAAAAGCGCTCTGGCAAATAAAATGACACCGAAACAATACACAGATATTATGGTCGATGATATGAAAAGGCTCCTTGAGCTTTTTGAGATAAGTAATGATGCCTTTATAAGAACCAGTGATGAAAAACACGAAAAAGTTGTCCAGAACATTCTCTTAACATTAAAGGAAAACGGAGATTTGTATAAAGGACATTATGAAGGATGGTACTGTGTTCCTGATGAAACCTTTTTTACTGACAGCCAGATAGTTGATGGGAAATGTCCGGAATGTGGAAGGGAAGTAGAGTATATAAAAGAAGAGAACTATTTTTTCAAGCTTTCAAAATACCAGGATGCAATATTAAATCATATCAAAAAAAATCCTGATTTTATCCTTCCTGAAAGCAGAAGAAATGAAGTCCTGGGATTGCTTGACCAGGGCTTAAAAGATATCAGTTTTTCAAGGACTACAGTAAAATGGGGTGTTCCTCTCGGATTTGATTCAAAACATGTATGCTATGTATGGGTTGATGCCCTTACTAATTATCTTTCAGCTCTCGGGTATACTCTTGAAGATGACAGCCTTTATCAGGCGTACTGGCCTGCCCAGCAGCATCATATAGGTAAAGATATTCTTAAATTTCACACATTGATATGGCCGGCTATGCTGCTTTCACTTGGCCTGCCTCTGCCAAAACAGGTAATAATTCACGGATGGGTAATGCTTGGACAGGAAAAACTGTCAAAATCAAAAGGAATCACACTTGATCCGGATGATTTATCAGAACGTTACGGGGTAGAGCCGCTCAGATATTTTTTAATGAGGGAAATCTCATTCGGGCTTGACGGCTCATTCACTCACGAACTTTTTGTAAGAAGATTTAATTCTGACTTAAGCAATGATATAGGCAATCTTTTATCAAGGACTATGGTTATGATTGAAAAATATTGTAACGGTGTTGTTCCTGAAAACAAAAGTATAAATCAGGTTTTTAAGGAAAAATGGGAAGAAGTCCGGAATTATTGTCTGGAAAGTGCAAAAGAAATAAGATTTCATGATTACATTTCAAAAATATCTGAATTTGTAAATATTGCAAATAAATATATTGAAGACAGCCAGCCATGGAATCTGGCAAAAAGTTCTGAAAGTGAAGATAAAGATAAATTAAATCAAATACTATATACCTTGATAGAATCAATTAGATTATCCTCCCTTATGTTATCACCAATAATTCCGGCTGCAAGCAGAAAAATCCATGAACAGATGGGAATTGATTTGAAAGATAGGGAGTTTGATTTGAAGGAAATGGGTGACTGGGGCAGTTTCAAAGGGCAGACAAAATTAAAGGAAAGAGAAATATTATTCCCAAGGATTAAGGAAGAATAATCCTTAAATCCAGAAAGTTAATTTTAAATGAGTTTTAAATTCCTGCCTATAGATATAAGTATATGGATTTAATTAAGGGAAAAAATAAAGTTAAGTTAAAAAGATTATGAAAACAAGTAGTGCCAAGGATTTGGATAAAAAACATTTTTTAATAGATACTCATGCCCACCTTGATATGATTAAGGATAAAACACCCAAAGAGGTAATAAATGATGCAGCAGGAGCAAATGTCAGATATATCATAAATACCGGCTCGGATATTGAGGGAAGCATGAAGTCTGTTCAATTTGCAAAAAAATACGAGAATGTGTTTGCCACAGTCGGTGTTCATCCTCATCATGCTGATACTTTTTCTTCAAAGGAGATTTTGGTACTCGAAAATCTTATAAAGGAAAATAAGAAAATAGTTGCCGTTGGAGAAGCAGGCTTTGATTATTTTAAAAACCCGGTTCCCAAGGCTGAGCAGGAGAGAACTTTTGCGCTTCAGATTGAGCTTGCAATTAAATATAGATTACCGGTTGTAATTCATGACAGGGAAGCGCATGAAGATACTTTAAGGATGATTAAGAAATATTCATCAGAAAAAAATTTCAAGGCAGTCCTTCACTGTTTTTCGGGAGACTTGGATTTTGCATCAAAATGCATAGAAGAAGGAGTTTTTATATCTTTTACCGGGGTTCTTACTTTTCCCAATGCCAAAGCCACAAAGGAAGTTGCAAAGATAATGCCCCTGGAAAAAATATTTCTTGAGACAGATGCCCCTTTTCTGGCTCCCCAGCCTAAAAGAGGGAAGGAGAATTATCCTTCTTATGTTACTTATGTTGCACATGAACTTGCATTGCTAAGAGGAATGGATTTTGATGAGATTGCAGCTGCTACAACCAAAAACGCAAACTTGTTCTTCGGATTAAATATTTGATTTTCTTATATTTTTAAAAAATTATTTTATATACTGGATTTTTAATGACAGAGAAACCAATAAATTCAACTTATATAAGCACTCCTTCCCGGACAATGGAAATATTAAAACATTTTGGGATAAAACTGAGAAAAACTTATGGCCAGAATTTTTTAATAGATACAAACGTTCTCAAGAAGATTGCAAATTTTGCAAATATTAATGAAAAAGACATAATACTGGAAATTGGAAGCGGGATAGGGAGTCTTACGGAAATTATTTACCAGCATGCAAAAAAAATAATTGCTGTTGAAATAGATACTTCACTTTCAGGGATATTCAGTCAGATTTTTGAAGGCTATATAGCTGAAAAAATATTTCTCATAAAAAATGATGCAATGAAATTGAATTATTCGGAAATTGCGGACAATTACGGGATAAATAAATGTGTATCCAATCTTCCATATAAAATTGCAGCACCGATTCTTTTAAAAATATTAAGTGAAACTCAAAAAATAACTGACTTTTATGTAACAATCCAAAAAGATATTGCTGAAAGAATTCTGGCAAAACCAGGAGATAAAAACTACAATGCATTTTCAGTAAAGCTTAATTTCTATTCTCATTTTGTTAAGAGTTTTGCAATATCAAGAAGCTGTTTTTATCCAAAGCCATATGTTGACTCAATAACTGTGCATATTAAAAGAAATGAGAGATTTCTGCCAAATTCGGTACTTTACAAAATCAATCCTTTGATTCTAAGTGATATTTTAAAAAATTATGAACTTCAGATTTCCTTTACGCAGGATTTTTTTCGTTTTGTTGAAGATTGTTTTTACCATAGAAGGAAGAAATTAATTAATTCTTTAAGTCTTAGGGGCGGATTTTATAAGGATAATGAACAAAAAATAATAAGAATGCTGGAGAAATACGGTTTCTCGGAAGATACGCGTCCTGAAGAGATAAGTTTGGAAATATTTTTACTTTTATTCCTGAATATAAAAGACGAATATAGTTATTTCCTTAAAAAGGAAGATATTTGAATTTTAAAAAAAACTGATATAGAATTTATTAGCTTATTTTTTATCGGTTAATACTTAATAAGCTTTTTATTTTTGGGGAGTAGCCAAGTGGTAAGGCAACGGGTTTTGGTCCCGTCACTGCGAAGGTTCGAATCCTTCCTCCCCAGCCATTCCGGTATTTATGTCATGGCTATATAATCAATCGATATTTTATCAAAAATTCCTAAAATGCCTCAATTAGGAATCTATCGCAGTAAAAATAACACAGTTTATGAAATCGGAACTGTATCGCAAAGAATTTTTATAAAGACTTATTTTGAAAATAATTCAAAGATAAAAAGAATAATTGCAATAATTATAGCTACTTAATACAAGACTGGTTTTATTCCCTTTATCATAGGTACTTTTAATTGTTTTTAATTTTTCTATTCAGGCAATGTTATAAAATACGTATTATTTTATAGAAAATTTATTCTTTATGTATCTAGTATAGGATATAATCTTAAAAGGTATCGCTTCAACCAGCGTATCTTCAACATATATCCGGTACTCATAGTATCCAGGGCTCAAGAGTGTCCATTCGAGGGCTTCCATAGCACCACCGTCAGCGCCTTCTGACGATGCGTGGCCGGTGCACCTTTTAACAAATTCACCATTTTCAGCATCGAAAACTGTATACACAAATTCAAAGTCTTCTCTTTTATTAAAACCATATTCTAAAGAGGTTTCACCACTTGGTAGAATTGTAGTATCATCAAGCTCTATACGTGAAAAATATTCTTTAAAAAGTTCCCTGTCGGGTTTCTCTGAAGCATCCAGGACATCTACAATTTCTTGCTTTTCTCTACCGATATCGGCATATTCTTTAAAAATATCTTTTAAATCTAACCTGCATCCTGCCACAGCAAGAATTAATATGGCTGATAATGCAAATAAAAGTAGTAATGTTTTTTTCATTTTCACTCACCATATTAGTAGTATTTAGTTTATATAAA
>JAQVJB010000146.1 GCA_028695395.1 Actinomycetota bacterium
ATTCTTATTAAAGTATTTGACTTAATTATTGATTTTTATTAATATAAGCAATTGCTAAATTAACAATTCAAAGCAAAAGGGCCCATAGCTCAGCTGGTTAGAGCAGCGCACTCATAATGCGGAGGTCCCAGGTCCGAATCCTGGTGGGCCCACCAAAAAAAATGCTTCTTAAAGAAATTACAACTTATTTCGATAAGCTTTTTAAAAAAGACCTTGCGTTTTCCTGGGATAACTGCGGACTATTAATCGGTGATTTAAATAAGGAAATCTCAAGAATTTTAATTACCCTGGATGTCGATTCACATGCTGTTGAGGATGCAAAACAAAAAAAGGCAGACCTCATATTCTCTCATCATCCCTTAATATTTAATCCCATAAAAAAACTGACCTCAGAAAGTGCAAATGAGAAGATAATAACAGATATCATTAAAAACGATATTGCTGTTTACAGCGCGCATACAAATATGGATGCTGCAGAATTTGGCATAGGAAGTAATTTAATGAAAATCCTCGGGCTTAATCACTTAAGCTATATCGAAGCTGCAGGAAGTCCGTGGTATAAGTTTGTAATCTTTGTACCCATAGATTATGAAGAAAAAATAAGAGATGCGATGTGTATTTCCGGGGGCGGAACATGGAAAGATTATTCATGCTGCACTTTTGGAACTGAAGGTAAAGGCACTTTCAGGCCAGGAAGTAGTTCATCTCCTTTTATAGGAGAAAAGGGAGAACTTTCAGAAATGCGTGAAATAAGGATGGAATGCATAGTAAGCAAAGAAAATATCGAAAGCCTTAAAGATGCAGTTATAAAAGCGCACCCTTATGAAGAACCTGCTTATGACATATATCCTTTGGAAAACACATTTAATGAAGGCGGTATCGGACAAATAGGGGAATTTGAAGCGCCTTTAAGCATCGAAGATTTTTTAAAAAGGATAAAAGAAGAATTAGGACTTAAAAATCTGAGATTTGTTTTCAGCAAATCGGCAAGTAATGTTAAAATAAAAAAAGTCCTTATACTGAATGGAAGCGCAGGTTCAATAGTGGAGGGTATAAAGGTTTTTGATTTTGATGCCCTGATTTGCGGCGAGATAGACTATCATAACTGTGCTGCGTTATTTGAAAAAGGCAAACTGGTAATCGAGACAGGCCATGCAGAATCCGAGATGATTTTTACAGATATCGTATTTGAGATGCTTGAAGGATTTAAGAAAGAAAATAAACTGGACCTTGTTCTCTATAAGGGCGAAAGGCCAAAAAATTTATGGAGGTATTTTATTGAATAATGCAGATTTTAAAATAACCGATCTTTACCGTCTCCAGCTTGCAGAAAACAAGATAAGGTTTTATGAGAGAGAAATACAAAAATTAAAAGATGACGAAGAGCTGCAAAACAGGAAGGAAGAGCTAAAAGAAGCAGAAGAGGCTCTTGGCGAGCTTGAGAAATCACGACACGGACTGGACAGCGAAAGAAAAAAATTTGAAGATGAAATCAGCTTAAAGAATGAAAAGATAAAGAGGGACGAACAGAAACTTTCAAGCGGAACAATTACAAGCTCGAAAGAAATTGTAAGCCTTAATGAAGAAATAGAAAGCCTTAAAAAGGTCAATTCAGATATTGAGAACAACATGCTTGAGATAATGATAAAGATCGATGACATTGATGAAGAGATAAAAACCCAGAAAGAAAAAAAGGGTAAGATAGAAGAACACGTTAAGAAATTAAGCAATGAGATAGATGAAAAAATCAGTGTCGAAGAAAAAGTTTTAAATAAATACAAAGATAAAAAACAGGAAGTAATCTCAAAAATTCCTGAGGCACAGATAGATAAATTTAATGAAGTAGCTGAAAAAAGAGGAGGAGTTGCGCTAGGAGTGCTTAAGGAGAAGCTCTGTCTTGCCTGCAATATGGAAATGTCCATGGTAGAGGCAATGAATATGAGCAGCGACGACACAATATACAGATGCCCCAACTGCAAAAGAATGCTTATAAGATACAGGCCTGAAGTCGACCAGATAAACGAAGAATATAATGAGTGAGCATGCCCATACAGAAGTAAGAGTCTTTACTGACGGGGGAGCAAGGGGTAATCCCGGACCTGCAGCAGTCGGTGTGGTAATTCTTGATGAAAAAGATAATATAATTGCTCAAAAAGGAAAATTCATAGGTATAACCACCAATAATGTCGCAGAATATTCTGCCTTGATAGAAGCTCTTGAGCTATTAAAAGATATAGATGCTTACCGTATTGTTTTCTATACAGACAGCAGCCTTGTATATAATCAGATAAAGGGCTTGTGGAAAATTAAAAGCCCCGATATGAAGACTTTAAACGAGTATGCAAAGAGAATGCTCTACAACCTTCCTAATTATAATTTTGTCCATATCCCACGCGCAAAGAACAAAGATGCAGACAAGCTTGTCAATAAAGCTCTTGATGAGCTCAAGAAGTCTTGATTTTTAAAAAATTCCATTTATTATTTTAGTTATGACGCAGGGTCAGCCGGATAATCGCGGAAACTTTGTTTCTGAGGAAAGTCCGAGCTCCGAAGGGCAGGATGCCGGGTAACGCCCGGGCAGGAAAACGAAAGTTTTACCTGACAGAGAGTGCAACAGAAAATACACCGCCGTATATTTACTGTCTGGTTGCTTTTTTAAGTATTTCCGGATCTGAATTTAAGTAAAATAACGGTAAGGGTGAAATGGCGGGTTAAGAGCCCACCAGCAGGCTGGCAACAGTCTGGCTTTGAAAACCTCATCCGGAGCAAGACCAAATAGGGGAGACATAGGGCTGCCCGTCCTTCTTCCGGGTTGGTCGCT
>JAQVJB010000147.1 GCA_028695395.1 Actinomycetota bacterium
GGTAGCAAGATAGAAATTCAGCTAATTGCTGCAAATATCGATACTGCTTTTATTGTTCAGTCTTCCGGCAATGATTTCAATATTGCCAGGCTTGAAAGATACCTGACTATGGTAAATGAGAGTAATATAGAACCTGTCATCCTGCTTAGTAAGGCTGATTTGATCTCAGCGGAAAATCTTGAACAAAAGGTCCTAAACATAAAAAATCTTAAACATGATTACAGGATAATTCCATTCAGCAATAAGACAAAACAGGGACTGGACGCAATAAGATGTATTATCGAACCAGCAAAAACATATTGTCTTATCGGTTCATCCGGAGTGGGTAAAACCACGCTTATTAATAATTTAATCGGCAAAGATTTGTATTCAACAGGTCATGTAAGAAGCAAAGATGAAAAAGGAAAGCATATAACAACTAGAAGACAGCTTATAATTCTGGAGAATGGTGGATTATTGATTGACACCCCCGGGATGAGGGAACTGGCAAACATAGACGCACATACGGGATTAAGTGATACATTTGGCGATATATCAGTTCTTGCGAGTAACTGTAAATTCAGAGACTGCACTCATACTACTGAACCGGGATGCGCTGTTTTGGAAGCTGTAAATAATGGTAAATTAGACAGGAAGCATTTTCAGAATTTTTTAAAACTTCGCAAGGAAATTGAATATAATGAAATGACCTATCGGGATAAAAGAAAAAAAGACAGAGCTACCGGAAAGTTATATAAAAATATACTTAAAGAAGTCAAGAAGAATACTTAATCCTACTTATTTTTAAGATTCATTATTTATTTTAGCAGTAATTTGACTTTGCGCTGATATGAGTTACATTCAATTTATATACAAGCGTTTTATCTACAATATTTACATCGAAAATAAAATTTTCATTTGATCCAGTCTGATGCTGCATAATCCTGTTAAATGCAAATAATTTTTCTTCTTTGTCTTCAATAAAACTTATTCTTCCTTCTCCTATTATGCTTTGATACAGATAGCCATACTTGCACGCAATATCTCCTTTTATCAGCCCTTTTTCAAAATCCATTTCAAAAGATATATCAGGGTTTTCTTTTATAAGTTCTATTTTTCTTCCTGATGGTGCGCTGTGAAAAAAAAGTGTCAATTTTTTATCACCATAAAAATATCCAAAATTCAGAGGCACTATGTATGGCTTGTCTTTATCAGTTATTGCAATCCTGCAAACCCTGCATCGGTCTATTATCGTCAGAATTTCGCTTATTTTTTTTACTTCTCTATCTTTTCTGCGCATCAGCTAGTATGAGCCTTTGATTACTCCCGTATTAAATGTAAATCCGATTTGCAATACTTTTCTATTATTAAAAATAAATATATCCTGATGTGAAAAATCTATCAGTTTCGTATTTATAAATTGTTTTTTAAATAGTATAATTTTCCATCCAGAGTGTTCTTTTTTTCAGGCCTATATATTACAACAATTATAAAACAAAAGATATTAAAAAATGTAAGGAGAAAATAACCAGATGAGAAAGTTTTACTGCATAATCATTTCTTTAATTCTTATCCTTGGAACAGTTTTTGGAACTGTGTCATGTGCTTCATCAGCTTCCCAGGATACTGGAGCTCAGACTTCCATTGCAGAGCAAACTACAATGGAATCTGTTCAGACAACAGAACAGGCTGATCCCAAATCAGAAGTTATTGTTTTTAATGATCCTGTTCTGGAAGAAAAAATACGAGCTGCCATGAACAAGCCGGAAGGCAATATAACAGTTGGTGAAGCAGAATCAGTAAAAAAAATTGATGGTGATATAGAATGGCAGTCTCCTGAAGAAATGATGATTAAAGATATAAGCGTATTAAAATATTTTGCAAATCTTGAAGAACTGGAACTGCAGTTTCATGCAATAACAGATATAAGTCCACTTGCCGGAATGATTAAAATGAAAGGCCTGGCTCTCGGTGGCAATAATATTAGTGATATAAGCCCGCTTGCTGATTTGAAAGAACTTGGATTCCTGTCATTATTTAATTGTCAGGCAAAAGATTACAGTGTTCTTAAAAATTTTAATAATCTTTTCGGCCTTCATATAGACTACTCTCCATTTGAAGATTTAAGCGTCCTTTCAGAAATGAAAGATTTGCAGAGACTTACATTTGTTGAAACAAAAGTAAGCGATGTTTCACCAATAGCTAATCTGACAAAATTAAAAGTCCTTAAGCTGGAAAACTGTCCTATCGAGGATCTTTCTCCTCTTAAAGATATTTATCCAAATCTTGAAGAAAAGGATTTTGAACTGGATTGAATAAGGTCATGAAAAAAAATCCTGTATAAATAATTAATAATTAATAATTAATAAAAAAATAGTAACTAATTAAAAGAATCTATAAATCATTCATATAGATAAAAAGCACCTTTCAGGCTGAAACTTCCGGGTGCTTTTTTAATTTAAATATTTTTATTATATTTTTTATAATTTATGTAAGCTATCTAAAAGATGTGTTTAATCCCTGAATATAAACGACCTGAAAATCTTAATTATTTTTTGGCATGGGTATTAAAACAGCATTTTGATTTTTCGTAAACAAGCTTAAGTAATCTTATCAATTTTTCTTCATCCACAGTTTCTATTGATTTTATTTTTATATGTCTCATCGTTTTGCCGCTTCCCTCAAATAAAGCAATCTCATCTCTGCTTAATCCGTTAATTAAAAACCCGAGATTTACATCTTTTTTAAAAGCTCCTATATAAAACTTGCCATCGCCAAAAACAGGTGCTCCCCATTTCATCTCTTCTTTTATC
>JAQVJB010000059.1 GCA_028695395.1 Actinomycetota bacterium
TAGGCGGTAAAAAATTCAATTTGAGGAGTTTTGGAGGCAATTTCAGCATAAAGGAGCTTAAAGAAGCTGTAGATTATACACATGATAAAAATAAAAAAGTATATATTACTTTAAATTCTATAATATTTGAAAAAGAGATAGCTGAATTTACTGAATATATTAAGGATATAAGTAAAATTGATTTTGACGGCTATATCATCTCTGATCCCGGCTTGATAGCAATAATAAAGAAATATATAGGAAATGCAAAAATCCATATGAGCACTCAGCTAAGCACGACAAATCATCTGGCTGTAAATCATTATAAAAACCTGGGCGTTAAAAGGGTAAATATAGCAAGGGAAATCAGATATAATGATTTAAAAGAATTGATTAAGAATTCAGAGATTGAAATTGAGGTCTTTATTCATGGTTCTTTGTGCATTTCTTATTCAGGGAGATGCATGCTCAGCAAATATATGGCGGGACGAGATGCCAATAAAGGCGAATGCGCCCATAGCTGCAGATGGAAATATCATCTGATGGAAGAGCAAAGACCGAATTTATTTTATAATATTACCCAGGAATCGGATGGAACATATATATATAATTCAAGGGACTTATGCCTTCTGCCAAAATTGGATCAAATCGTTGATTCAGGGGTTTCTGCATTAAAAATTGAGGGAAGGATGAAAACAGAAAGTTATGTAGCTCAGGCTGTATGGGTTTACAGGAAAGCGCTGGATTTAATATCGGAAGGAAAATTTGACGAAAAGATGAAAGAATTTCTAATGCAGGAAATAAACAAATGCAGTCACAGGGATTACACATTAGGATTTATGTTCCTGGATTCTTTCGAAGAACTTGAGAATAATGAAAACGTAAAAATAATCCAGGATTTCAAATTTATAGGAACTTGCCATAAAGAATTTTCAGATAACGGTGACTGTGAAATACTTGTAAAAAATCAGTTTAAAAAAGGTGATATTATTGAAATCCTGGAACCTGGTATTTTGCCCAGGCAATTTAAAGTGGATGAAATAAAAATAAAAAGAAATAATTATGAATTCCTGACTGAAGAAGCTAATCCCAATGATATTGTCTTGCTTAAAGGTTCAGGCAGAATGAATTTATTTTCAATAATAAGGAAAAAATCAGAACATGAAAAAATGTATTGAAATCCTTCTTGAAGGAAGGGTGCAGGGAGTAGGTTTTAGGAATTTTACCTTGAATATAGCTTTAAGGCACGATATAAAAGGATATGTTAAAAATACCCATGAAGGAAACCTTGAAATAGTCTGTTGCGGTTCCAGGGAAGATGTTGATAAATTTGTGAATGAAATCAAAAGAGGCCCCTCATTTGCTTTTATAAGCAAGATAAGAATCAATGACTATGCAGATAATGTAAATTTTAAAGATTTTAAAATAATATATTAAAAATAAAAATCATGTCAGAGAATATTAACGGTCATACAAATATTTATGGTGTTTTAGGTTATCCTGCCAGGCATAGTTTTTCACCCATGATCCATAATTTCTTGTTTAAGAAATATTCAATTAATTCCGTATATCTTGCATTTGAAATAAGGCCAGAGAATTTTAAGAATTGTATTTCCTGCTTTAAAATGCTTCAGTTCAAGGGTTTTAATGTCACCATGCCTTTTAAAGAAGAAATAATACATTATCTTGATGATATCAGTAAGGAAGCAAAGATTATCGGCTCGGTAAATACTGTCATTAAAAAAGGAAAAACGTACAGGGGTTTTAATACAGATATAATCGGATTCATGAAGTCTCTTGAAGAAAAAAATTTTGATTTTAAAAATAATTGCGCTCTTGTATTAGGGGCCGGAGGTGCTGCAAGAAGTACGGTTCTGGGACTGATAAATAAAAATATAAATAAATTATATATATTTAACAGAACTAGAAGCAAGGCTATTGAATTAGTAAAACTATTTAAAACATATAGCGATAAAGAAATTATAATATTTGATAGTCTTGATGCTTTGAGTGATAAGAAATTAAAAAACATAGGCCTTATAGTCAATTGTACATCAGTAGGTATGAGCGGATTAGACAATCCAAAAGATATGCTTGTTCCTGAAAAATGGGATCTTAAAGATAAGTTCATATTTGAAATGATTTATAATCCGATTGAAACGAAATTAATTTTAAAAGCAAAATCAGATAAAGCTTTGATAATCAATGGAATAGATATGCTTATCAACCAAGCCCTAAGCTCATTTGAAATATGGAATGGTTTTTATCCGGATAAAAAAGAGCTGGTAAAATATTTTAAAAATAGTATTAAATAAATTATGAAAATTATTTTATTAATATGTTCATAAAATGTATAATTTTATATATTATTAATTATATTAATATCTTATAAAAGTCTGTATTAAAAATAATGGAAAAAAATATAAATGAATTACTTGGAATCTGCATAGATCTTGATGCTTCAGACCTTCATCTCGTAGTTAACTCAAAACCGATAGTAAGAATAAACGGAGTCTTAAGGACAATTGAAGAACATGAAGCATTTGAACCGGAAAATTTGAAAAAAATGCTTTTTGAAATAATTGATGAAAATAAAATTAAAAAATTTGAAGAAAAACTTGAGCTTGATTTTTCTTATGCAATCCAAAATAAAGGGCGTTTTAGATGTAACTATTATTTTCAAAGAGGAACGATAGCAGCAGCTTTCAGGATGGTGACTTCCCAAATTAAATCCATTGAAGAACTTGGCCTGCCTCCAAAGGTAAAGGAATTTGCTTCTTATCCAAGAGGTCTTGTCTTGGTCTGTGGTCCTACAGGTAGCGGGAAATCAACTACGCTTGCTTCGATAATAAATATTATTAATGAAACAAGAAGCGAAAACATAATAACCATAGAAGATCCGATTGAATACCTGCACTGGCATAAAAAAAGCATAGTCAGCCAAAGAGAAATCGAAACAGACACTACTTCTTTTGCGACTGCATTAAAGCATGCCCTAAGAGAAGATCCGGATGTAATAATGGTTGGAGAAATGAGGGATATGGAAACAATATCCAATACCCTTACAGCTGCAGAGACAGGACATCTTGTTTTTTCAACCCTTCATACCCAGGATGCCGCACAAACAATCGATAGGATTATAGATATTTTTCCCACACATAGCCAGCAGCAAGTAAGGCTTCAGCTTGCAGGCACATTAAAAGCAGTCCTGGTCCAACAATTGATTCCTAATAAGAATAATGATGGCAGAGTAATTGCAGTAGAGCTTATGACAATTAATCCGGCAATCAGGAATATGATAAGAGATATGAAAAGTCATCAGATATACACAGCTATGCAATCCTCAGGAAAAGAGGGAATGCTTATGATGGATATGTCACTTGCAAAATTGCTTAAAGAAGGGAAAATAAGTCAGGAATTGGCATTTGAAAAATGCCATAACAAGGAAGAACTTTCAAGATATATTAGTTCGAATTACATTGTTTATTAATAAATAATAATTTTTATGTCTTTATATAATTACAAAGTAAAAAATTTTTCAGGCGATACTGTAACAGGTTCAATAGATGCTGATAGTGAAGAAGCAGCGATTTCTGAATTAAGACTTAAAAATTATTTTATTATCGAAGTATCTCCACAATCTGTTTTTTCCAAGGAATTTAGCATTAAATCAAAAATAGGTTTTTTTAACAAAATAAAACCGAGAGATATTACAATTCTTACAAGACAATTTTCCATATTGATTAATTCAGGCATGAGCCTTATGGAGTCGTTATCAATATTAATTGAACAAACCACAAATAAAAAGCTGAAAGCTATTCTTATTGATGTTATGAACAACATAGAAGGAGGCCTTTCATTATCCGAAGCACTGACAAAGCATAAAGATGTCTTCTCTAAATTATATGTTAATATGGTAAATGCTGGAGAAATGGGAGGTGTTCTTGATAAAACATTAAATGACTTAGCCATTTTCCTAGAAAAGGAAAATGAAATCCAGCTTAAAATAAAAAATAAAACAGCTTATCCTAAATTTGTAATGGCTTTTGCCCTGCTCATTGTTGCTGTTTTGATAATTTTTATTGTTCCTTCATTCCAGGATGCATATGAAGGATTAGGCGCAGAATTGCCTCTTCTGACAAGGATAGTTCTTGGAATAAGCAATTTGTTTAAATCAATATGGTTTTATCTGGCAGCTGCAATCATATTAATAGGAGGAAGGGTTCTTATTAAGAAATATCTCAATACTCCTAAAGGAAAATTTCTTTTTGACAAGTTAAGGATAAAAATTCCCAAGTTCGGGGATGTTGTAAAAAAAATAGCACTTTCAAGATTTGCAAGAACATTGGGGATACTTATTTCTGCCGGTGTCCCTATTTTAAAAAGCCTTGATATAGTAAAAGGAGTACCTAATAATGTGATTATTGATAATGCGATAAGTGAAATAAAAGAAAGTATCAGGCAGGGAGAAAATATAGCGATACCTTTAAGCAGGTATGATATTTTTCCACCAATGTTTATACAGATGGTAAACGTAGGTGAAAAGTCCGGTTCTCTTGATGTAATTCTCTCAAAAGTATCGGATTTTTATGATAGCGAGATATCTCACTCGATTGATATATTAATGACAATACTTGAACCGATGATGCTGCTTCTTGTTGCCGGCATGGTGGCTTTTGTTGTAATTGCGATGTATCTTCCAATGTTTAAAATTTATCAGTTTATTACATAGAGTTTCACTTCTTAATGTAAAAGATTTGTTAAACCAGCATTTCGATTTTTAAAGAATGATATAAAATAAAAAAATTAATTATATTATTTATTAATAATTAAGTATAAACATATCTTATAACTATATAAATAATAATATAAAAATAATACTAAAATATAAATTAATAATATATTAAAATAGTTATTGATTTATATATAATATATGTTGTAAAATAATAACTATTAAGTAATACTATAATAAGAACAGTTTATTTATTAAGTAAGGAGGAAGGCAGTGAATTGGTTATTGAAAAGAGTTAAACAAAAAAAGGGCTTTACTCTTGTAGAGCTACTTATAGTAATAATCATTCTTGCAGTACTTGCAGCTATTGCTGTTCCTACATATCTGACAATGAGAGACAGGGCAAGAGAAGCAGGCACGGAAGTAGAAATGGCAAATATTGCGACAGCACTGGAATTATATAATGCTGATAACGAGGGATATCCGGCAGTTTCAGGATGGTCGGCTACTTTGCAGGGCGGCGGCTATATGGATAATGTCCCTACAAGCGATATGTGGGGAAGCGATTATGTTTTTGCATTGACTACAGATGGTTATACCCTGACAAGTAATGGCGTTGACAAGACTGCAACTACTGCAGACGATATAGTGTTCTCAAATGGACAGCAGACAGGTTTTGGCAAATATAATACTAATGCCAGGGGAGAAACTGAAACGTCTGTAGAAGATTGATAAAAATAAAAATATATATAAAAAAACAGGGGTTTTCCCCTGTTTTTTTATAATATTAAATCACTATATAATATTTTTTTTGACTAGTAAAAGCATGTGTGTTATTATACAAAAATGCAAATATCTATTTCCCTATATGAAGCATAGATATAATATTTTTTTATAGCAAGACAAAACATTGCATTAATGTAGCCAAGGGGATAATGGACGTACTATTATATATAATTTTTATAATAGCAGGATTAGCCATAGGTAGTTTTTTAAATGTAATAATTTACAGGCTGCCAAGGAAGTCATCAATAATTATACCTTCCTCTTTTTGTCCAAGTTGTAAATCAAGGATTAAATTTTATGATAATATTCCTATATTGTCGTACCTGATTTTAAAAGGAAGATGCAGGCAATGTAAAGCGAAAATATCTTTAAGATATCCTGCAGTAGAAATTATTGCAGCAATCCTTTTTGCTTTAAATTTTTATTTTTTCGGTATCAGCCTTTCATGTCTTGCAGGCATATTTTTAAGTATTGCTTTAATAATAGTTTCATTTATAGATATAGAAATGAAACTTATCCCAAACGTAATAGTACTTCCTTTTACATTGATAGGGCTTTCAATAAGCATATCTTCAGATTTGGAAAGATGGTGGATACCTATTGCTTATTCTGCAGGGGCTTTCCTTTTTATGTTCATTATAAATCTAATATACCCTAAAGGTATGGGAATGGGAGATGTAAAACTAAGCATGATGGCTGGCGCTTTTTTATCAGAAAAAATAATTCCCGGTCTTTTTATCGGTTTTCTTGCAGGTTCATTAATAGGAATATTGCTTATAATATTAAAAAGAAAAAAATTCAGGCAAAGCATTGCTTTCGGACCTTTTATATCGTTTGGCTGTATTGCAGCCCTTTTTTATGGTGATAAAATTATAAATTGGTATTTAGCATTTATTTAATAAGAAGAAAATAATATGTTTGAAGCAGGATTAGATTTAAGCTCAAATAAAATAAGTTTGTCAGCTTTTGTTAAAAAAGGTAATAATCTATTTTTAAGAAATTGTGCATTTATGGAAGTAGAAAGGCATGCAATTGAAGCTAGTGAAATCATTGATTCAGTAGTCATAGTCAATGCGCTTAAAGAGTTATGGAAAAAGAATAAGATAAAAAACAAAACAGTGAATGTAGGGATTTCTGATACTAAAATAGTGCTGAAGGAAATTGAAGTTCCGCTGACAGATGAAAAAGAAATCGATAATGCCATTAAATATCAGATAGGGGATTATGTACCTATTGCCAAAGATAATCTTAATTATGATTATTATATAATTGAAAAGAATGAAAATTCCTCTAAATTGATGATAGTCGGAGTTATGAAAGGTATAATAAATAATATAATATCTGTATTAAAATCAGCAGGCTTGAAGATAAATGCAATCGAGGCAAATTGCTTTCCCCTTTACAGATTGGCTGATTATTATTTAGATTTTAAAAACAGATATAAAGAAAATGAAGAAAATTCAGACTGTATTGTTTATTTGGGTAATGATATATCAATAATCGAATTTACAAATAAAGCTGAATTAAGATATCCAAGATTTATCAATTCATCTATATCACTATTTAAGAATAATCTATCGAAAAAATTATCAGTTTCATCTGAGGAAGCCAACAAGATATTGAATGATTTTGATATGGATACCCTGGCTTCAAGAGATTTATCCAAAAAAACTAAAATAATACCTGAAGCCGTTGAAAATACCGGAATTGATAGCGTTGAACAGAAAAATGATGGGGAACCTGTTAAAAGCATCGATAAAGATAATATAATAAAAGACAGCATGAAAATATCAGCTAACCAGCTTATTAATGAAATAACCCGCTCGATTGAACATTTCCTGCAGGAAAACAGGGGTTTCAATATCAATGAAATAATGCTTTGCGGTGAAAATCTGAAAAATCTGGAAGGATATGTAGCAAATAATCTGAAATATAATCTTAAAAGAATTGACCTGACAAGTAAGTTCCTACCTGATATTTTGAAAAAAAATTCTCTTTTTAAAGATAATAAAAATCATATAATCCCGGATTCCATATTACTAAGTTGTGGCCTTGCCTTAAGAGGTATAAAAAATTGAAAGATATTAACCTGCTTCCCAAAACAGAGAAACTAAAAAAGAAAGGTTCTTTTCTTTATAATTTATTTTTAATAATATTGCTTATTCTTTTTTTAACAATATCAGTTCTTTCATATTTTTATAGCAATACAAGGAAAGAATTAAAGAGAAAACTAGATATAATCGAAAAAACAAATTTTGATCTCAATATTTATAAAGACAAATTACTTTATTATAAAAATTTTGAAAAAGATGTTAATTATAAATCAGCTCTGGTAAAAGCCCTGGACCTGAAAACTATAAAATGGTCAAAAAAACTATATGACCTTTCAGAAATTTTACCTGAGAAGACCTATATCCTTAACTTTAGCGGCAGATGCGATAACCTTTACTCTTCAATTGAGTCGCTTAAAAACGATGGAGCTATACCAAAAGGTAAAGTTATTGCATTTAATATTGAGGGTTACGCAAATAATTATGTTGAAATTTCAAGGCTCATCCTGGGCATAAAGGAAATTACTGATATATCAGACCCCTGGATTGCATCTATCAGGGAATCTGAAATAGCTAACATTGAATTGCTATATTTCAAAGTTGAGGCTTACTGGAATATGGATGAGTTTTTAAAAGACATTAAAATCGATAAGCCTGATGAAATAAAAGATATGGAAAACGAAATCGATATCGATTAAATTTGAGATAAAAATTTAAAATAAAATGAAAATAATTTATAAAGCGGTAATAATAGTATTAATAGTAATAGCCATAACAGCAGTTTTGCTACTTTGGTTTTTGCCATCGTATAACGAAAGCCAGAGGATCTTAAGGGAGATAAATAGCAATAGCCAGCAGAAAATAGTACTTGAAGACGAGATAAACGATTTGTTAAGATCCAGATCAAATTATTATTTCTTAAATGCTTTGTTTGAAAAATATAATACTGAAATTCCATTAAGCGACAGTATTACTGTTTTAACAGACCAGATATATGAAATAGGCAAATATTCAGGAATTTTGATTGAATCAGTTGATTTTAAAGAAATAGATGAAAGCACTGGCAAAAAAAATGAAATCAATCCTATCGGTACTATAAATGTAAATGTGTCTGTTAGCGGTTCTTATTACCAGGTTTTGACTTTTTTAAATACTATAGAGATAATGCCGAGATTGATAAAAGTTGAAAATATATCGCTTGATAGCCAGGGTGTATATGAAATTGAAGATTTGAATGAAAATATTTTGGACATATCTGCTTTAATAAACTTTAAGGCTTTTTATGATAAAACTGATTATGTAAACAATTAATATTTATTTTTAATAATATGGTAAAAAATAATATTTTAAAATCTTTTCTTTATTTAGCATCATTTGTTATTTTGTTCAGCCTGACAGGATGCCTAAGTATTCCTTTATTTGATTCGGAGATAAATGATGCACAATTAAAAACAGAAATCAAAATTGAGGAACTGGATGAAAGTAGTTTCGATGACCAGGAAATATTAAAAGAAAACATCAGTGAAAAAATTGATTCATATGAAGAGATAAAATTTACAGAAGAAATAAGAGATCCTTTTAAACCTTTCTTTTTAAAATCTTCAGAAGAGCAAGGCATCCAGAATCAGCTGATTTTAGAAAAAATATATAGTGATAATGAAAACTTATATGTTGAAATAAATTTTAATTCATCGACTTATAAACTTAAACAGGGTGATCAGTTTGCAAAAATATATCAGGTCAATGTAATAAATGAAGATTCAATAGTGCTTTTAAAAGGTGATGAGCTGATTACTATTTATATGAATGAAATATATTATGATTAGAGGAATTAAAAAACAATGGAATTTTTAACAGCAGGTGAATCACACGGAAAAGTTTTATGCGGCATTATTAATGATTATCCTTCTGGAGTACTTATAAA
Organism: Actinomycetota bacterium; assembly: GCA_028695395.1. Taxonomy (GTDB): domain Bacteria; phylum Actinomycetota; class Humimicrobiia; order Humimicrobiales; family Humimicrobiaceae; genus Humimicrobium. The sequence continues at coordinate 9,473 of JAQVJB010000059.1, forward strand.
AAAAGAAGATATAGATATTGAACTTCTCCGCAGGCAAAAAGGATATGGCAGAGGGAAAAGAATGCAGATTGAAAAAGATGAGGTCGAAATACTTTCCGGAATAAGAAATAATTTAACACTCGGCTCCCCGATTTCCTTTATTGTTAGAAACAAAGATTGGGATAATTGGAAGAAAGTAATGGCTCCGTTTAAGCAGGATAATGAAATTGATCATCAAATTAAAGAAGTCCAAAATCCTAGGCCCGGGCATGCCGATCTCATTGGCTCCATTAAATACAGATTTAAAGATATAAGAAACGTTATTGAAAGAAGCAGCGCAAGAGAGACCGCGGTAAGAGTAGTGACAGGATCTTTTTCAAAGCAGTTCTTAAAATATCTGAATATAAAAATATACAGTTTTGTGACTGGCATAGGAGAGATTGTAATTAAAGATGATATTATTTTAAACAATCAGGATGATGACTTTTTTAAAAAAGCTGACTTATCGGATATAAGGTGTCCTGATGAAAAAACTGCCAGTGATATGAAAAATGAGATTGATAAAGCATTTAAAAATAAAGACACTTTGGGTGGAAGCTTTTTAATATGCATAAGGAATATGCCGTGTGGCATAGGTTCATATACGCAGTGGAATAAAAGATTAGACGCCTTGCTTTCATATTATTTAATGAGCATACCTTCAGTAAAGGCTTTGGAAATAGGAAACGGAATAAAAGCTTCAACTTCACTGGGAACAAAGTTCCATGATGAAATTTTCTATAATGAAACTAAAAAGTATTACAGATCTAGCAATAATGCCGGCGGAATCGAGGGCGGGATGTCAAATGGTGAAGATATTATTTTAAAAGTATTCTTAAAGCCTATTCCAACTACAATGAAAGGGTTGAAGACAATAAATATTAAAGATAAAAGCCAGAAGATAAGCATAAAGGAAAGATCTGATATCTGCGCTGTTCCTGCCGCGTCGATTATAGGGGAAGCAATGGCTGCAATAGCGCTAGTGAATTTAGTTCAGGATAAATTCGGAAGAGACAATATACAAGAAATTATTGAAAATCACAAAAACTATCTAAAATATATAAAGGATATTTAAATAATCTTGCCTGGTTTTGACTAACTATTTTTATGATTAATTATGGCTGTAAAAAATATTTCACTCATAGGTTTTATGGGTTCAGGAAAAACAACAATAGGGAAAATACTCGCAGAAAGAACAGGGTTTCTTTTTGTGGACATAGATAGAATAATCGAGTATGTCTCCGGAAAGAAAATAAGTAACTTATTTAAAGATCATGGCGAAAGTTATTTCAGGAATTTAGAAAAGAAAACTGTAGAAAAATTATATATAAAAAATACAAATTGTGTTTTTTCATGCGGGGGAGGTGTCTTTGAGATATCAAAAAATATAGAGTTCATAAGAAAAAACAGTTTTGTAGTATTTTTAAATATTGATGCCGAAACCGCATATAAAAGATTGCAATATTCCGAGGACAGGCCGTTGTTGAATGACGAAACAAATATCAAATCAAAGATAGAGTACCTTATAAATAAAAGAAATAAAATATATATGGACAATTCAGATGCTCACTTAAATGTCAGCAATAAAGAGCCGGAATATTTTGCAAATGAGATATTGAAAATAATTGATAATTAAATAAGAAAGAATTATTTACCTTGAATATAATAAATGTTAAGACCTTAAGCAGAGATTATGACATACTTATAAGAAGAGATATATCAGAAGATGTTGAAGCCATATTGTCCGAATCTTTTGGCACAAATAAGAAAATATTTTTTATTACTAATGAAAAGATATTTGATATTCATGGTAATAAAATTGTAAATAAAATTAAAAATAACCAAGAATTAAACATTCTTGTTCTTAAAGACGGTGAAGAATATAAATCACAGGATACTCTTACTGGGATCTATGAATTTTTCATAAAAAATAATGCCCACAGAGATTCAATAGTAATAGCATTTGGCGGCGGGGTTATCGGCGATACTGTCGGATATGCTGCTGCTACTTTTAACAGAGGATTGATTTTAATTCAATATCCTACAACAATAATTTCACAGGTTGACAGTAGCATAGGAGGGAAAGTTGCAATTAATTTTAAAGGAATTAAAAATGTAATAGGATGTTTCTATCAGCCGCATCTTATAATAACTGATCCTCTTTTACTGGAAACACTTGATGAAAATGATTTAATAAACGGTTTAGGAGAAATCGTTAAATACGGACTTGTTTTTGATTTTGGAATAATCGAGACAATAAATAAAATAATTAATGAAAATCCTTTCTCTGAAGACCGACTAAAAAAAATGGTTCTAGATGAAAGATTTATTGAAATCATATTGAAATGTTCAAAAATAAAAGCAGATATTATTGA
>JAQVJB010000148.1 GCA_028695395.1 Actinomycetota bacterium
GCCAAACCTTGTTGCAAAACTTGAAGGAGCGGGAAAGGGCAGGAATCTTGCTTTCTCGGGCCATATAGACACGATGCCGGATTATGGGAAAAAGTGGACTGTATTTGAAGACCCATACAGCGGCAAAATAAAAGATGGAAAAATGTACGGAAGAGGAACTGCTGATATGAAGGCAGGGACTCTTGCAGGTTTTCTTGCACTGCAGTGTTTAAAGGATTTAGATGTTAAACTTAAAGGAAATGTTTTTGCAGAAAGCGTTGTTGATGAAGAAAACGGAGGAGTCAACGGAACAATAGCTGCCAGACTAAAAAATCCTGACATTGATTTTGCAATTGTTCCTGAGCTGACAAATCTTAAAATAGGTACAGAGACACTTGGCGGCACAGACTGGAAAATTACTGTTTCAGAGAAAGGCGTAGGCGGAATAGGCGCCGATGTCGATTTAAGCAATCCTATATATAAGCTAAGCAAAATTGCACTTGCTTTAGAAAAATATGACCAGCTCATAAAAGAAATTAAAGCCCCTTCATCTTACAGCAAGGATTTAAAAATCAAGCTTCTTACATACCAATTCTATTCAGGAGGTTCGACTTATCTGGAGTCAGGGGCAGTTCCTACTGAAGGACATATTTATTTCTGGCTTGAAGCATATTCTTTTATGGATGAAAAAAGCTATAAAAAAGAATTTCTTGACTTTATGAAAAGGGAACTGGGAAGATCCGACGAATTTAAAGATAATTTCCCAAAGATTGAAAATGTAATCAGGTTTTTATACGGTCATAAAACTGATACAAAGCATGATGCAATGAAATCAATAAGAAAAGCTTATGAAGAACTTGGCTTAAAATATGTCGAAGAAGGCATCCCATATGCTACTGATGCTTTTGCATTTAAGAAAGTCAGCAATACTGAGGTAGTAATTCTTGGTCCTGTTGGAGCTAACCCGCACGGCATAGATGAATATGTCGAGATAGATAGTGTATTTGAATTAATAAAAATCATGGTGCTGACTGCTATCGATTACTGCTCATAGGCATTGTTATAAATGTGTTTTTTAAAATAAATAAGAGTATTTTTAAAAGATAATTAATAAAATAAAAAGTGCTTAAAGGAATAATAAAAATATTTAAGGATAACGAACTGGATAGACTTCATTATGCAGTTCTTGATGTTCTTGAGAAAACAGGTTTGAAAATCGATGGCTTATTTTTGCTAAAAGGTCTTGCTGAAGCAGGATGCAAAGTAGACTTTCAAAAAAAAATAGTCTGGTTTAAACCGGAAATAGTTGAAAAACAGATATTACAACAGAAAAACCGCTATAAACTTGTCCGATCATCTCTGACCTATCCTTTTTGCAGAGAACTCCCCGAGGATGATATTGCAAATCCGGAAGAATTTACTGTTGATTACGGATTTAATGTCGTATGGGCTTATGATTATCCTGGCGGAAAATACAGGGAGCCGATGATTAAAGACCAAGTTGACATGATTAAACTTGGAGATGCTCTGGATTGTGTAAAGTATGTAAATATTCCTTATGTCTGTTCAGAATTTAATGCAAAGACAGAAACAATTGAGTCTGCCAGGCTTTTACTGTTAAATACTACTAAACCTGGAGTAGTGGAGGTAAATAATGCAGCTCAGGTTAAATATCTTGCAGAACTTGCATATCTTGCTGCAGATAATAATATGGATAAAATAAGAACAGACCCTCCTGTGATTACCTATGTTTACTGTACTACATCACCGTTGAAAATAGATCAAAGATCTTGTGGGGTGCTTGAACAAAGTCTTAAATACGGTTTCCCTGTTTGTTTTGCACCTATGCCCATACTTGGAGGCACAACACCGATTACTCCTGCCGGAAGCATAGTTGTTGCAGCAGCGGAAATAATCGGCGGAATAACGGCAACTTCTCTTCTTCATCCAGAACTTTTTTATTTTGGCTGCTCGATTAGCGGTGAGATGGACATGCATACTACAAATATAAGGTTTTCTACTCCTGCAGCAATACTCACTGATGCCGGTCTTCATCAGTTGTTCAGATATAAATATGGAATAGTGCTAAATGTAGAGCCTGCTTATATTGAAGCTAAATCTCCCGGGATACAAGCTGCTATGCTTAAAATATTCAGACAGATGGCATTGGGCTGCACAGCAGGCAGTTCTCTTCCGATAGGCACACTTGACAATGCATCTGCATTTTCTCCAGTTCAGGCTATGATCGATCTTGAATTCAATAAAGCTCATTATAAATTCCTGAAGGGAATAGAAATAAGTGATAAAACAATAGATCTTGATTTAATCCATGAAATCGGTTTTTCTGAAAAAGCTAATTACCTTGGAAGCCAGCAGACTATGGATTATTTTAAAGATATTCTTTGGAACTCAGAACTTTTTGATACAACTTATAGGAAAAATGAATCATACAAATCTTATAAGATGGATGCCGAATTGCTGGAAAAAGCTGATTGTAAATGGAAGACAATACTTTCTGGCGTAAAAAATGTAAATATTGATAAGATTTATAAAAGAAAAATAGATGATATTGTAAATACCGCACTCAGGGATATTTAGCTATCCAATGGAAAATAATTTTTAAATAATAAAAATTTAATAAGAATAAGCATAAAAAAAGCCTCATTCTGAAAGAGGCTTTTTTTAAAAATATATTGGTATTTTACTTACATTTTTTCAAGAAGAACTCCGAGAACCAGCAATATAAAAGCAACTGCAAGAAAACCAA
>JAQVJB010000060.1:0-8055 GCA_028695395.1 Actinomycetota bacterium
ATGCGTTGCCATATGTAGGTATAAATCTGCCAGCTCCTGCAGCCGGAATAGCAGCTCTTTCAATTAACAGCGGAGCATATGTTTCGGAAATATTCAGGGCCGGCATAGAATCTATTGATAAAGGACAGATTGAAGCCGCACGCTCCCTAGGAATGTCTTATGCACAGGCGATGCGCTATGTTGTTATACCTCAAACAATGAAGAGAGTCCTGCCGCCTTTGACAAATGAATTTGTAGCATTGATAAAAGACTCATCATTACTTTCTGTGATAGCTATTTCTGAATTATTAAGAACATCAAAAGAAATGATGACGTGGAAGCTTAACCCTTCTTCTTTAACTGCAGCAGCATTATTGTATCTTGCAATAACCGTACCTCTCACAAGACTTGTGAGTCATCTTGAGAACAGGATGAAGAAAGGGGATGCATAAAAATGATAAAAATAGTTGATTTGCATAAAAAATTCGGTAACTTGGAAGTTTTGAATGGTGTAAATCTTGAAGTTAAAAAAGGTGACGTTCTGGTAATAATAGGCCCCAGCGGTTCAGGGAAGAGTACTTTATTAAGATGCATAAACCTGCTTGAAGAACCAACAAAAGGAAAGATTTTTCTTGATGGGGAAGATATAACAAATAAAAAAACTAATAAAAACAAAGTCCGACAGCGAATAGGGATGGTTTTTCAGAACTTTAATCTTTTTCCCAATATGACAGTTCTCGGGAATGTGACCCTAGCTCTTCAAAAAGTACTGAAAATGAAATCTGATAAGGCAAAGAAAATCGGCACAGACCTGCTAACCAAAGTCGGATTAAAGGACAAGATAGAAGCATATCCGAATCAGCTTTCAGGTGGACAAAAGCAAAGAGTTGCAATTGCCCGTGCTCTTGCAATGAATCCGGAAGCTATTCTTTTTGATGAGGTCACATCTGCTCTGGACCCTGAACTTGTTAAAGAAGTCCTTGATGTTATGAAGGATCTTGCAAAAAGCGGGATGACAATGCTTGTTGTTACCCATGAAATGGGCTTTGCAAAAGAAGTAGGCTCCCATGTCATCTTTATGGATGAAGGCAAGATAATAGAGGACGGTCTTGCCGATGAAATCTTTGAAAACCCCAAACACCCGAGAACAAAAGCTTTTCTTGATGCGGTTCTGAATTAAAATTTTTATCTAATTTGTTTAAATCTCATAATAAAACCCTATAATAAAAATACTAAGTCTTTTTAATTGTATTTTTTATTAAATCTTTATAAATATTAAGAAAATGTCTTTCATCTTAAAAAAATTTATTATTTTAATTATTACAGTCCTAGCTGTTTTAATATTATTTATGACTTCCTGCTGCCTTTTATGTAACCCTTTACAAATTATAGACAGACAGTCGGAATCACCTGCAAGTATTGATGAAAGCTCTCAAGAGGCAGAAGAAACAATAGAGGAGAATGAACCTTTTGCTGAACCAGCAGAGGCAGACCTTATTAATCCTGAAGCCTTTAGGTTAAGCAGCATAAAAGTTGCAGGCCAGGCAATAGATGTAAAGGTCCAGGGTAGCTGGGCATATCTTACCAATGATGTGGGAACTTTGTATGTTATAGATATCAGCGATAAAAAAAACCCGGTAATAACAGGCAAATTAAACAGGCTGAATAGCGCAAATATCGTAATCATTAAAGAAGATCATGTTTTCATTTCCTATACAGAATATAAAGAATATGATGAAGAAGGATTTCAGGAAAGACCGGTAAAGGAATGCGGGTTTGTCATTATAAATGTAAGAGATAAGGCAAATCCTGAATATAAGGGTAAATATATATCAGGCTCAGACACTGATAAAACCGTACAGGGACTTTTCATAAATGGGGATTATGCATATGTTAGCAGCAATCAGGATACTGCTCCAGAAAGCCAGATAAGCAAATTGGAGATTGTAAGCATTAAAGATTCACAGAATCCCAAGCTAACCGGCGAGATAAGACTTAACGGTTCAACAGCTGCAGTTTTTGTACAAAATGATTGTGCATATATGAATTCTAATTTCTTTTCTGATGAGGAAGAGCCAGTAAGAATGGGCAGCATATTGTATATAATCGACATAAAAGATAAAACAACTCCACAGCTGATAGGACAATGCAGCGTTTACTCAAATTCATGGGCTATTCATGTCACGGGAGAACATGTTTTTCTGTCAAGCAATAATGCTGATACGGAGAATGCAGGTTATCGCAATAGCAAATTGATGATAGTAGATATAAGTGATAAAAAAAATCCCAAGGAAATATCCAGCTGCGACATTTCTGGAGGAGCATGGGAGATGGATTATGAAGATAATCATGTATTTATTTCAAATCTTAATGGCGGGCTTAGCATTATTGATATTGAAGATAAAAAAAATCCCAGGCCGGTGTTTAATTTGAAAACAAGGGGAAGCTCATACGATATAGCAGTTTCAGGATTCTACGGTTATCTTGTTGACGGGTTCAGCGGACTAGTTATTATTGAATTAAAAAATAGGGCATCTGGCATAGATTCCGAAAACAGACCGCCGGTATCAGTAATAGATATAGTGGGGGATAATTTCGGAAATGAAGATATGCCTGTATTTAAAATCAATAATCCTGTTTATTTTTCTGCAAAGGATTCTTTTGATCCTGAAGGAGAAAATATAAAAATAAAATGGGACATAAATCCGGAAAACACTTCCCAAGATTCCTTTATAGCAACCGAGGATGCCTCAGGAGAGAAAATGGGAGTCATTTTTAAAAAGGAAGGAACTTATTCAGTCAGTCTGGAAGTAAGTGATGGAATAATTACTGACAGTATAAGCAAAAAAATAATCGTAAAAGATGTCAAACCACCTATAGATATAAAAAAGAGTCATGATTTTAATATAGAGATAGAATATGTTTTAAAAAATACAGGTCAGGCAGACCTTGAAAATCTGAGATGCTTTATTAGCGTTCCGCAGAATATTGTTCCCTATCAGTCAATAAAGAATCTCAGGATAAAAGGCGATGATGCCAAAATAAGTTATTATTATGATGAAGACTGGAACCTGCTTGCTGAATTTGAATTTGCCAAACAGGAATTAAAGCCAGAAAATGAAATAAAGGCAGCCATTGAAGTTACGGTTGAAATGCCTGAGTTCTATTATAATTCGCCTGGAAAGGATGCCTTATATTATGAAGAAGGGGATAAAGATATAGATTTATATACAAGTGACGACTTCTTCATTGATTCTGATAATCCTGTAATAATCGATAAAACATTATCAGTGATAGGCAATGAAAAAAATCCTTATGAAATTGCTAAAAAAATATATAATTTTGTTATAAAGACTCTTAAATATGATTTTTACAGGGCTGATGATAAGAATTATGATTTTATGTATGCATCAGAGATACTTGATGAGGGCAAGGGTGTATGTCTTGATTATGCAATACTTTACACAGCTATGCTCCGTGCTGCTAAAATACCTGCACGTCTTGCCGGAGGCATTCCTGTAACTGCTATATTATTAGAGGATGATAAAGAAATAAATATAGGTCATGAATGGGTTGAAATAAAATTGCCGGACTATGGCTGGATACCAGTGGATCCAACTGCAGAAGATATCTTTTTAAGCCAGAATTACTATTTAAATCTGGTAACAGACAAAGGAATGTCATTATTATACAGCAGGGAGACGATGGATTGGTCAAGCTACTATTACGAAGGTTTTAAATTTTCATGGGATTCAGATATTGTACCCAAGATTGAGCAGGAATATAATTTCAGGGCATCAGGGATAGACATTAAGGATTTATTTTTCTACTGATAAGCTGATACTTTTAAAAACTCTGCCTGGTTTATTATTAATCAATAAGACCTTTAAGCTTATATCTTTCAATAAGAGCATCCTCAACAATTGTGTAATCGTTTGAAGCATTCCAGAAAAGAAAGCCATTGATACCAAGCTGTTCGGAAGCAGATATTTGTGAAAGTATATCGTCTTTTGTATATTTTACCTTAAGTCCGAAAGCCTGAAGCCAGGGAATCATGATGCATTTCGAACCTTCTATTTTAGGGAAGCCTTTTTCCAGGGAATATTTTACCACTTCAAATGGGTGCTCTTCAGGATTATAGAAGCCCATAAAACCTTTTGAATAATGGGACGGATATAGCATAGGGTATAAATAGTCCAGATAAGGAGCAATTTCTTCAACCATCTGGCCTATTCCCTGGTCATTGTTTTCAATCAGCACAAAACCGAAAATATCCGCAGATATTTTGACATTCGTATGCTTAAGGACTTCTTTTGCCTTTTTTAAAAAATTACATATTGCTTCACTTTTTGTAATGTTGTTTTTATTGAAGGTATAGTCTGCAAATTTCACATTTCCCCTTGCGGGCCCTCTTATATAATCAAATTGTATTTCATTCACGCCCATCTGCGATATTTCTAATGCAATATCAATGATATAATTCCAATAATCCTCGCAATAAATATCCGGCCAGTACGAACCTTCAGAATAAAGAGGACTTCCATCCCTGCTATCTTTTATTGCCATTTCGGGATGCTTTTTTGCTATTACAGGATCTTTAAAAACAACAATCCTAGCAATAGAATAAATTCCTTTTTCATCCATTTCTGAAATTATTTTTTTTATATCATATGTGACGATTTTGGCATTGCTGCTTATTGCAAAATCATTATTTGTGTCATAATTTATATAACCGCTGTCGTCCTTGACATTAAAAACTATGGTATTTAATTCAGTTTTCTCAATGATGTCATAAATATTGCTGCGCCTGCTTTCAATGCCCATACTGTAGCCAGTCAGATATAAGCCTTTCTGGCTTCCGGGCAATATTTTTGGTTTTTTAAATTCAGAAGGTTCGCATTCATTATAAAAAAATATATCACTGATAAGTCTTGACACGCGCTTATCATTATTGCTGTTATTATTTTTCATAACACGCAAAGGACTTACTGCACTTAGGATGCCGGGTTTAATTAATGGATAAATATTAAGAAAAATAAGAATATTAAAAAATATTGTGAGGAAAACTAAAAGTTTTTTTATCCTAAAAAGCATAAAGATTTTTAATTATTATAGATTTAAAATTAAAAGCAAATTTTATTTTCTATAATATATCTTTAGCATATTTTACTTAAAAATAATACATCCAACTTTAAAACTTGCTTTTTATGATACTATTTCTTAAGTTGAATAATAATAAAATTTCATATATTAAGAAAAAATATTTTTTAAATAATTTTTTTCTCATAATTTTTGACATTTTAATGATTTAAATGAAAAATATATAAAAATATATTATATAAAAATTCAAACATATATTTTAAATAAAGGAAATAAGAATGGAAAAATATAAAATGACCCCTGTTTTTCCTGAAAAAGAATTTATACTTGATACAATCAAAGATTCTTTTCTTTCCGCGAATATAGAAAATGAAGAATTTTTCAGATTTGAATTTGAAATCAAAGGTCATAATTCCTTTGATCTGCTATCGTGGTTAAATGCACAGAAAAGCATTGTAAAAATTTACTTTTCTGACAGAAACAAGAATGAATCTGCCGGAATAGGGATAGGAGATATCATCAATTATAAACCGGTAACCTTAAAGATTGGCGAGACCGGAAGTACTTGCAAACCTGTACTTGAAGATGTTATGAATTTAATTAAAGAAAGAATTGAACTTTCTGGTAAAAAGGTAAAGTACTTTGGAGGCCATGCTTTTGATGTCAGGGATAGGATGGACTCAATCTGGTATAGAATGGGGAATATTTTATTTATTTCACCTCTTATAGAGATAACCGGAAACGGTAGCAGAAAGACACTGGCAATAAATTTTTATTATCACCCTGAAAAAGGTATTAGTAAAAATAATCTTTATGAAATAATAAAAAAAGAAATCCTTAATTTAAACAGGTTTGAAGCAATCAGCGATAAGAAAGTATTTACATTAAAAAGCAGGCAGGATGTACCTGGCAAAGAAAGATGGCTAAGAAATATTGACAGTGTTAAAGATACTTTTCAAATAGAGAATATCAGTAAGATAGTGCTGGCCAGAAAGACTGTTTTTAATATTAATAATATTATAGATCCGTTGATCATATTCAATCATTTAAAAAAACAGAATGTAAAGACTTATGATTTTTATTTCCAGACGGGCGAAAACTATGCTTTTTTCGGATGCTCTCCTGAATTACTTTTTTTTAGAGAAAAAAAGAAGCTGATAAGTGATGCAATTGCAGGAACTATTCAGAAAGGGAAAAATAAGGAGGAAGAAAAAACATATGCTGATGAGCTTATGTCGTCTAAAAAAGACTCAGAAGAATTCAGATTTGTTTTTAATGATATAAAGAAGGAATTAAAAAAAATATGTGAATCTGTCAATGTTTCAAAAGAGAAAGAATTACTTGTTTTAAGTTATGCACAGCATATAAGAAGCCAGTTTGACTGTACTTTAAAGGACAATATAAGTGATTACAGAATATTAAAAAGTCTGCATCCGACACCTGCAGTAAGCGGATATCCTTTAAAAAATATTTATAAACTTATAAAAAGGTATGAAAATTTTTACAGAGGTTTCTACTCAGGTCCTGTAGGATGGATAAGCAAGGACGAGGCATGCTTTGCTGTCGGTCTTAGATCGGCGATACTTGACCGGAGATTTATATCTGTCTTTGCGGGGGCAGGAATAGTAAAGAAATCATCACCGGAAATGGAGTGGGATGAGGTAGAGAATAAAATTACTCCATTCTTAAGAATATTTAATAAAAAATCCAAATAAAAAAGTAATTAACTTTTGTTTAAAGATGACATATAAAAAAAACTTAAATCAGATATGGTCCCAGATTATAGTAGAAGAACTGATAAGGAATGGAATAGATTTTTTTTGCATATCGCCGGGTTCGAGGTCGACTCCATTGACATCAGCGGCGGCTTATAATAAAAAAGCAAAAAAAATTATTTCTTATGATGAAAGAGGGAGCGGTTTTTATGCGCTGGGATTCGGACAGGCTTCAAAAAAACCTGCAGTTATAATCGTTACTTCAGGAACTGCTGTTGCAAATCTTTCTCCTTCAATAATAGAAGCTTTTCAGTCAAAGATACCGATGATTATTCTTACCGCAGACAGGCCTCCGGAACTTCAGGATACGGGGGCAAACCAGACAATAAATCAGTACAATATTTTTGGCAAATATGTCAAATGGTTTTTTAATATGCCTTGCCCGGATTATGCAATAAAGCCAGCATTTGTTTTATCAAACATTGATAATGCAATAAAGCTAAGCATATCTGAACCAAAAGGTCCCGTACATTTAAATTTTATGTTCAGGGAACCGCTTGAACCGGATAATGAAATTAAAAGCGGAATTAATAATAATTATATTTCTGAAATCGCTTCATGGATTGGAAAAAATACCCCTTACTGCAATTTTACAAGAACAGAAAAAAAATGTGCAAATTTTCCGTTTGAAATAATTTTGAAAGCAATTTCAGATGGTAATAAAGGCTTGATATCCGTAGGGCGGTTATCAGCAGATAAGGATAGGGAATCTTTATTAAAGCTTTTCAGTATTTTAAAATGGCCTGTTTATGCAGACATAATTTCCGGATTGAGGCTTATGGGTTCAGTAGGGACAAATATTATCAAACATTTTGATATGAATATCTTGTCATCAGATTTCTGCATAAACGCAAAACCGGATATAGTTCTTCATTTTGGAGAAAGAATAACTTCTAAAAGATTTTTTGAATTTTTAAAATCATATAAACCAGAGATATTTGTAAATATAAAGAATGATGCAATGCGCTATAATCCTGAACACATTTCCAGCTTAACAATTGAAACTGACATTGATGATTTCTGCGATGCTTTGGCTGATAAGGTTAAAAATTTAAAACAAAAGCAAGATTTCAAAGATTTATATGTAAAAAAAGCTTGTAGAGCGCAAAAGATAATTGATGATAATATTGAAGAGCATAAAGAATTAAGCGAAGTTTTTATTGCCAGATTTTTGTCAAGAAATCTTATCAAAAATTCCTGT
>JAQVJB010000060.1:8155-11646 GCA_028695395.1 Actinomycetota bacterium
AGGAAATAATCGAGATGCTGGAAAGTGATTTATTTAAGTACATGAAATAAAATATTTATAATGGGATGGAAGATGCAAAAATTCAAATGGATTAAAGTCAGGGAATATGAAGATATTATTTTTGAAAAAAATCATAATATTGCAAAAATCACAATAAACAGACCAGAGGTAAGAAATGCTTTCAGGCCACTGACCATAAAGGAAATGTCGGAGTCTTTAAGTGAAGCAAGTTCTGACGAATCCATAGGAGTCATTATTATTACCGGAAAAGGTGAAAAGGCTTTTTGTTCTGGAGGAGACCAGAAAATAAGAGGTAATGCCGGTTATACGGATAAAGATGGTACAGAAAGCTTGGGTGTCCTGGAACTTCAAAGACAGATCAGGACTTGCCCCAAACCGGTAATAGCAATGGTTGCAGGATATGCTATAGGAGGAGGCAATATACTTGCTCTAGTCTGCGATTTAACGATTGCAGCTGATAATGCTGTATTCGGGCAGACCGGCCCAAGAGTCGGTTCTTTTGATGGCGGCTTTGGTTCAAGCTATCTTTCAAGAATTGTCGGTCAGAAAAAAGCTAGAGAGATATGGTTTTTATGCCGCCAGTACAATGCCCGTGAAGCCCTGGAAATGGGTATGGTAAATGCAATTGTCCCTCTTGAAAAACTAGAAGAAGAAACAATTAAATGGTGTTTTGAGATTCTAGGCAATTCTCCGACGGCTATAAAATGCCTTAAGGCTGCTTTGAATGCAGATTGTGACGGCCAGACAGGGCTGCAGCAGCTGGCAGGGTATGCTACAATGCTTTTTTATCAGACTGAAGAAGCTCAGGAAGGAAGAGATGCATTTATCGAAAAGAGAAAACCTGATTTTAAAAAAGATAAATGATTTCCTTTTTTGAGATTTAAATAAATGATATCCTCAAAATTAAAAATATGGATTCTTGGTATTAGGCCAAAAACTCTGGCGGCAGGTATTTGTCCTGTTTTAATGGGGTTAGCCGTAGCTTTTTATGACAATCTATATATCCTGGACTGGCTGACTGCTGTGCTTACTTTTTTTGCGGCCATTTTAATCCAGGCAGGAACCAATCTTTCAAATGACTTATTTGACTATATCAAAGGTGCTGATAATAAAAAAAGAGTCGGTCCTTTAAGAATAATGCAGTCAGGACTTGTAACAAAAAAAGAAATGCTGTGGGCTATTTTTATTGTTTTCTTCCTGGCAACGGTATGCGGGGTATTCCTAGTCCTCCGCGGCGGATTGCCCATTCTTATTATAGGAATTATTTCAATTATCTGCGGATTTTTATATACAGCCGGTCCTAAACCGATAGGCTATATGGGTCTTGGGGAATTATTCGTACTGGTTTTTTTCGGGATAGTAGCTTTTGCAGGTACGTATTATATTCAAACCCTTGTTTTTTTTCCCATGCTGATAGTAATGGGTTTAATACCGGGGTTTTTTTCAGTAGCTATTTTGTCTGCCAATAACTTAAGAGACATAAGGACTGATAAAGAAGCTGGAAAAAACACGCTTGCAGTAATATTTGGATACAGGTTTGCAGTTTTTGAATATGTTTTTTGCATGATAGCGCCTTATCTGATACTAGCAGTAACCGTGCCCATTTTAAAAAATCATTATTTATCTCTTTTGTCCCTGACAAGCATTCTTTTTGCTGTCAAACCTATAAAAATAGTTCTTGATAAAAAAAATCATCAACCTGAATATCTTATTTCAGTTTTAGAGAAAACAGGACAGGTCATGCTGATATTCTCAATTATTTTTTGCATAACCTGGAATATAAGAATATGAATATAACAAAAATAAATAAAATAAACATTTTTACATTTGACCTGAAGCTTAAAAAAGGGTTTGTTTTAAAAAATTCTTTTATCGATTCCAGAAAAGGAATTCTTATCGAATTTGAAACATCACGGGGAGTGAAATATTATGGAGAATCCAGTCCTTTGATGCATTTTCATGCGGAAAGCTTTTTTGATTGCTTGAAACAGATATCTGAAATAAGGGAAATCATTCTTAATAATCCGAATGATTTTAATATACTGCCTTTTGAAGAAAAAAAATACAGAATGGAGGATTTTGAAGTTTTTTTCACCCACAATTTTTTCGATAAAATAGTCTTAATTAATCATTTCAGGGATATAAAAAATATCTTACCTTCAGTTAGATATTGCTTTGAAATGATATATTTCTGTATCTTTATTAGAAGTTTCAATTTTTGCAAATATTTTAAAATAACTCCTGATAGTACGATTCCGTTATGCCGTTTGATTCCGGATATAAGTTTTATTGATTATAAAATTTTGGAAAAAGAGATTAGCTCCTTTAAATACAGCGTGATAAAAATAAAAATAGGCAGGCATGAGCTAGAAAGTGAATTAGGAGCAATTAAGAAAATAACAGATATTATTGAAAGCAATAAGAAAAATATCAGCATAAGGCTTGATCCCAATATGAGCATGAAGAAATCCGAGATTATAAGATTTCTTAGCAATGTTAATAAATCAACAATTGATTTTATAGAAGACCCTGTAAGCAATACTTCTTTATATCCGGAATTGTATGAAAAAACCGGAGTAAGCATTGCTGCAGATGAAACAATAAAAGAATTTATCGATTTTAAAAAAATGGCTATAAAAAAAAATACCGGCGAATTTATAAAAGCCGTTATAATCAAGCCGCAGGTTATAGGTGGTTTTATAGGTTCATATAGATTGATGAAATCGGCAAAAGCTTTAAGAATTAAAACAGTTGCAAGCAATATATTTGAGACAAGTCTGTCGGTCTCAGCAATATGTATTTTCTTGTATTTCAGTAATAATAAAAAAACTGCTGCAGGACTTGATACCCTGGACAATTATTTGCAGGATCCCGGTCTTCTGAAAATAAAGTCGGAAAGTGCGAAAATATCTGTCTACAGTGCTTATAATAATTTATATCAGGCAGATTATTCTGTTTTAAAAAAAATTATTTAGATTATCGGAAGATATAGTATCAGAAAATGAAAATCAGGGGATAAATTTTATTTAATAATATTGTGCAATGTGCAAAAATGAATTGTTTTTAAAAGATAAAAAATTTAGCGAAATAAGCAGTGAAAAATTTGTAGCTATATTATCAAAGAATCTGCCTGCAGTTTTTAAAATTGCTTTATCTCTGATAAACAATGGATTTACTATAATTCCTTTAAATCCTTTGCTTACCGGTAAGCAGATAAGCAGGCATCTTTCAGCTGTCAACTGCAATAAGATAATATCTGATGAAAACCTGCCTTCTGATTTTAAACATGATTGCCAGGTATTTAATACCCGGGATATTCACCTGATAAGCAGATCTTATCGCAAGTTATGCGAAATCCGTAATATTTTTAATGATATTTCATCCCGGTGCAATAGAAAAACGAGCATTGTCTTTACTTCAGGCTCCACCGGAATGCCAAAAGCGGTTCTACACACTCTTGGAAACCACTA
>JAQVJB010000061.1 GCA_028695395.1 Actinomycetota bacterium
AGGAAATAAGATCTACTTAGAACATTTTATTTGTTTTAAAAAGCCGGTTTTTTAACCGGCTTTTTTTCTTGCATATTGATTTATTTGATTAATTCAAGACTATTTTTCAAGTCTTCAGGCATTTCATCTTTAATATCTATAATCTTATCAGTAAATGGATGGATGAAAGTAATTCTTGAGGCATGTAAAAAATGTCTTTCAAGCCCAATATTGCCGGCTATAAGCTTCGTCTCCTTATTGCCATAAGTCTTATCTCCTATGACAGGATGGCCTATATGGCTGAAATGCACTCTTATCTGATGGGTTCTCCCTGTCTTTGGGCAGACTTCTATAAGCGAACAGGACTCATAAGTTTTCAATACTTTAAATTCTGTTTCAGATCTTCTGCCGCTAACTGATACATCCATCATCTTACGATTCTTTTTTGATCTTGATATAGGAATATCTATAAGTCCTGTTTTTTCTTTAAAATTACCCAGGACAAGCGCGATATAGGTCTTTTTAATTTTTCTATCCTTAAAAAGCAGGGATAGCCTGTTATGTGAAAATAAGTCTTTTGCAATCAGGATGATTCCTGAAGTATCCTTATCAAGCCTGTGTACAATGCCGGCCCTCGCTCCCTTGTCGAAGCCAATGCTGTCATTATAATAAAGAACTGCGTTTAGAAGAGTATTATCCCTATTGCCGGGAGCAGGATGAACAACCATGCCTGGGGGCTTTGAGACCGCTAACATATAATCATCTTCATAGATTATATTTATATCGATTTTTTGTGGGGAATACATTATTTCTTCATCAAAAGAATCTATATTGCTTAAAATTATTCTCTCTGTGCCGTCAAGGATATAACTTTTGCTTATGTTTTCCAAGCCACTGACTTTGATTCTTCCTGACTTTATTAATTTCTGTATCCTGCTTCTTGATATGTCAATATCATGTTCAGAAATAAAAATATCTATTCTTTTGCCTTTATCTTTTAATCCTGCAACTATTTCAATATGGTTTTTTTTACGCATAAAGGAATTATTCCTTATTATGGAATTTTTGATTAAGATTATCAGTCTTTATTTAAAGATTTTTCTTCTTTTTTAAAAAAGACTTTCAAGATTATAATAAAAAGAAGTATGAATCCTATTACTAAAAAACTATCTGCTCCATTAAATACCGCAAAGTAATTTACTTGTATAAAATCCGTAACCTCTCTTAAAAATATCCTGTCAAAAAGATTGCCTGTTGCTCCGCCGAGGATAAATCCAAGAGCTGTATTATATGTAAAAGAATAAATTCTTAAAGTTGCTTTTAGAATGGCAACAAGAATAATTGCAATAAAAGATATCACAATAAGAATACTCACACTATTCTGGAACATGCCGAAAGCTGCGCCAGTATTTTTTATATGGGTTATATACAAAAAATTAGGGATTAATTCAATCTGAGCATTAATCTCTACCCTTTCGATAATCATATTTTTTGTAATCTGGTCGATTATTAGCACAGCTATTGCGCATAAAGCAAAAACAATATCGAGCTTGAAAAGCTTTAGGTTGTATCTAAATAGTTTCTTAAGCAATTTTACCTTACAACCTTAACTGATATTTTAATATTTTCATTGCTGATTCTAATGCTGCTTGCATACATATCATCTTTTGGATTGAAGCTCAATATATTAGACAATGTTTCTTTTTTTATAAATTCCATATTATTTTTTATCATATCTTGGACTTCTTTGCTGCATTCTATTTGAGTTTCAATAGTATTTTCAATCTCAAAACCAGCATCTTTTCTAATATTCTGTATGTGATGGATTAATTCTCTTATAAAACCTTCTTCTATAAGCTTTTCATCTAATAATGTGTTTAGCCCCACAGTAAGTGCCCCGTCGCTTTCAACACTAATACCTTCCCTGTCAGCTGACTCGACAAGAATTTCCTCCGGGCTTATTTCATATTGAATAGAATCTATGACAATGGCCAGTATTTTATTATTTTTAACCTTTATCGCTACTTGTAAGGGATTCTCTTTTAAGAGGGCCTCTCTTATTTTTGGTAAAAAAGCACCATATTTAGCGCCAAGCAATTTCAGATTAGGTTTGATATTATATGAGACAAGCTTGTCAAGCGAATCAACAAATGATATTTCTTTTACATTTAGCTCTTCCATTATAATATTTTTAAAATGTCTTATTGCTTTCTCTTCTTTTTTGTTACCATCCGTAAATATTACTACATTCTTTAATGGCTGCCTTATTTTAAGAGCGGTCTTGCTCCTTATCGCTCTTCCAAGTCCCACTATCTTTCTGGCAGTATCCATTTTATAGCTCAGTTCATAATCTATTAAATCACTCTGCGCAGCGGGATAGGACTCCAAGTGTACGCTTTTCTTTTTATCATCAAGGACCGAGGAAAGATTAAGGTATATTTCTTCACTAGTAAAAGGAATATAAGGTGCACTTAGTTTTGATATGTTTAAAAGGCACTCATAAAGTGTAAGATATGCGCTTACCTTATCGCTATCTTCTTCGCTTTTCCAGAATCTTCTCCTGCTCCTCCTCACGTACCAGTTTGAAAGATTGTCAATAAATTCCTGAATCATTCTGCCACTGTCAGTAACATTGAATTCATCCAGAAGCTCGTTCACTCTTTTTATCGTAATATTCAGTTCAGAAATTATCCATCTATCAAGTTCGCATCTCTCTTTTACATCAAGTTTATATTCAGATGGATTGAAGTTGTCAATATTGGCATAAATTACAAAAAATGAATATGTATTCCAAAATGTCAGCAAAAATTTTCTTATTACTTCATCAACACCTTTTAATGAAAAATTCTTTGGAAGCCAAGGTGATACGGATGTAAAAAGATACCACCTTAAAGCATCTGCTCCCTGATTGTCAAGGACATCCCAAGGCTTTATTATATTTCCTTTGGATTTGCTCATTTTCTGTCCCGATTCATCATTTATAAGCCCTAAGCAAAGAACATTCTTATAGCAAGATTTTTCAAAAAGGATAGTAGATATTGTCATAAGGGTATAAAACCATCCTCTGGTCTGATCGATTGCCTCGCATATAAAATCTGCCGGAAAATTTGATTCAAATAATTCCTTGTTTTCAAAAGGATAATGATACTGGGCATATGGCATCGAGCCCGAATCAAACCATACATCTATTACTTCCGGCGTCCTTTTCATTTCTGAACCGCAGATATTGCATTTTATCTTTATATTATCAACATAAGGCTTGTGCAGATCTATGTCATCAGGGACATTATCACCTAATTTTTTCAATTCCTCGATACTGCCGATACAGATCTTATGGCCTGCATCATCCTGCCATATAGGCAGAGGCGTTCCCCAATATCTTTCCCTTGTAAGCGCCCAGTCAATATTATTATCAAGCCATTTTCCATATCTGCCATACTTTATGTGCTCAGGATACCAGTTTACATCATCATTAGATTTTAATAATTTTTCTTTTATTTCCGAAGTTCTTATATACCAGCTTTTTTTAGCATAATAAATAAGCCTGCTGTCGCATCTCCAGCAAAAAGGATACGAGTGTGTTACTTTCTGTGTCTTGAAAAGCAGTTTTCTTTCTTTTAAATCTTTTATTATTTCAGGGTTAGCATCATTTATTGCCATCCCTGAAAACTTTTCAACATTACTTTTAAAAAACCCAGACTCATCAACCATCTGGACAACAGGAAGATTATTTTCTTTACCGACAATCATATCCTCCTCACCAAATGCAGGAGCAATATGCACTATTCCTGTCCCTTCCTGGGCAGAAACATAATCACCGTGTATGATTTTAAAAGCATTTTTATCTCCTTCAGCAAAATCATAAACAGGTTCATATCTCTCTTCCAGAATGCTGCTGCCTTTTATTCTTTCTAATACTTTAAAATCAGAGGTAAAATCAAAAACATCCTCTATAAGGTTTTCATCCAGTAATAGCAATTCATTATCATATTTTACCCATGCATAAGTTGCATTTTTATTAATTGCACATGCGACATTTGATATTAAAGTCCAAGGAGTCGTCGTCCATACAAGGAGAAATCTGTTTTTTTGATTTTTTAAGGGAAATCTTACTATTACAGTATGGTCATCAACATCTTTATATCCTTGAGCAACTTCATGAGATGAAAGCGCAGTTCCGCATCTGGGACAGTAAGGCACAATTTTATAACCCTCATATAATAATCCCATATCCCATATGCTTTTTAAAATCCACCATATTGTTTCTATATATTCATTCTTAAAAGTAAAATAAGCATTATCAAGATCTATCCAAAAACCTATTCTTTCGGTCATTCTTTTCCATTCATCCTCGTACTTCATTACGCTTTCCCTGCAAAGCTTATTGAATTTTTCTATCCCTATCTCTTCTATCTCTTTTTTGGAATTAATGCCTAATTTTTTTTCAACTTCTATTTCTACCGGAAGTCCGTGCGTATCCCACCCGGCTTTTCTTGCGACATAGTATCCTTTCATAGTCTTAAATCTGGGAAAAATATCTTTAAAAATACGCGAAAGCACATGATGGACTCCAGGTGCGCCGTTTGCAGTCGGAGGACCTTCGTAAAATATAAATTTTTCTTTACCCTTATTTAAATTAAGGCTTTCTTCAAATATCTTTTCTGCTTTCCAGAATTCCAATATCTTTTCTTCAAGCTTGACAAAGCTTACACTGCTTTTTACCTTTTTAAACATTAATAAAAAACCTCTTTATAATACAAAACATAATAATTATTAAAATGCTGATATAAAATGCCATATCATTGCTGGATATCTTAATGATTTTATATAAATACGTTTAATTTGTGAAGTAAAATATTGTATATGAGATTAGTTACTCACTGAGCAATAAGTTCTTTAAAATTTCTGCAGACCTTACTGATTTAGCTTTATAATGATTATTGAAATATATAAGTGTTTTTTTGCTTTGCTTTAAAGCCTTTGTTATTGCAGGCACCCATTCCTGGAGCTGTTCAGCTTTATACATATAATCGTATCTTTCGTATGCCTGCTTATGATTCCACCATTTTTCTTTATTGCGTCCGTGAAATCTTAAATAAAAAGAATCACTGGTGAGAATGTCTGTTCTTGGAATTAAACCTCTAAGCTCAGGCTCATCGACATTGCAAAAACCAATATTATTGGCTTGTAAGAAATTCAGGACTGCATCTTTTAGCCAGTCTTTATTTCTAAATTCCATAACTAATTCATCCTGCTCAAAATTCATTTTCAAATATTTCAGATAATCAAGGTTTTTGTTACAAAATTTGAAAGAATAAGGAAACTGGAACAATAAAGCTCCTATCTTCCCGGTTTTTTTTAAAGGAATTAATGCTTTCTTAAATGAATCAATATCATCTTTGCCTGCATCCCGGGTATGCGTAATCGACGAATGCGCTTTTATTGAAAAAATAAAACCATCCTTTGTTTTGCTTTCCATCTTTGAAACCATAGAGGCATTTGGAATGAAATAATATGTGGAATTTATCTCAACAGTATCAAAAAACATGCTGTAATAATTGAGATACCCTGCCGGACCAGTACCGGCAGGGTAAAAACTTTCTTCCCAGTCTTTATAAGAATATCCTGAGGTCCCTATAAAAAGACTTTGCATTTTTTATTAAAATATAATTTTAAATAAATGTATCTATCTCACTGAGTATCCTGTCTTTGGACATAGCACCAACTAGCTTTTTAGCAACTTGTCCATCCTTGAAAAGAAGTAATGTAGGAATGCTTGTTATACTGAATTTAATAGCTGTATCTCTATTCTCGTCAACATTAAGCTTTCCGACTTTTAAAACACCTTTTTTTTCTTCTGATAATTTCTCAACTTCAGGTGTAATCATCTTGCACGGACCACACCAAACAGCCCAAAAATCTACAAGAACCGGGATGTCCGATTTTATGACTTCACTTTCAAAGTTTGAATCAGTAAATTCTGCTACCATTATTTCTCCCTCCTAAATTTGACTTAAGCTATAATTTTAAACAAAAATTTTTATGATTGTAAATATTAATTATTTATTTTATAAAAAAAATTTAAAAATATTCGACTATTTCAATCTTATTGGCGTTTATAAGAACAATGTCGCGCTTTTGTAAATCTTCTTTATCTTCATTAGAATAATTTATCGGATAAATAATAGCATCAGTTATCGGAATGAATTTATCCATTTGCGCAGTAAAAAAATCACTAAGCCTGCCTTCTGCCATATGATGGACATATCCTACTATAACAGCACTATCGGTCTTTATTCTGACCTTTGTTTTTTCTTTATTTATATGCATAAACCAATGAAATTATAAGGTTCTATATTATTCGTCAGTTAATAATAGCAGAGCCTAAAAACCAAGTCAATTTGCATAAAATATAATATATATCAATAATATTTATTAATAGTATTGAAATATAATATTTATTTGGTTAATATTATATATGTGATTTTTATTAAAAAAAGGAAGAAGGAAAAATGTATAAATGTATGGATTGCGGAAATTGCGATAAATTCATTGGAATTGCCTATGAGAAAGGTGAAGCAATAATAGAAAAGGATCATAGTCCTGATAATTGCTCAAGGCAATATTCCTGGATATTTTTTATTTCAGACAAACACTGGGAATATGACTACAAGGTTAAAAAATGTTTTTATTGCAATTCTACAAATATCAAAATAGTTTAATCTTAAATGTCTTTTTCGCCAGCATCCTTCGCAACCAGACAGCTTGCCCTGTAAAGTGACTGGAAAGTGCCTGCATCCGTCCACCAGCCTTTTAATATGGAATATGTCATTTCATTTCGCTTGATATACTCATTATTGACATCTGTAATTTCCAGCTCTCCTCTATCTGAAGGCTTCATATTCTTTGCAATATTAAATACTTCATTATCATACATATAAAGGCCGCAAACAGCATAATTGGATTTAGGATTTTTAGGTTTTTCTTCTATTGAAACTATTTTATTATCTTTTATTACGGCTACGCCGAATCTTTCAGGATCAGGTACTTCTTTTAAAAATATCTTGGCACCTCTAGGCTGATTGATAAAATCCTCTACATGCTTGCTGACATTATCCTGAACTATGTTGTCACCAAGAATCACAAAGATTTTTTCTCCTTCTGCAAAATTTTCTGCAAGCTTCAAGGCGTCAGCGATACCTCCCTCACCTTCCTGATAAGTATATGAAATATCTTTTAAGCCAAATTCTCTTCCGTTTCCCAATAACCTCAGGAAATCACCCGCATGATTACCTCCGGTAACTATTAAAATGTCTTTTATGCCTGAATTGACAAGTGTCATTATCGGATAATATATCATCGGTTTATCATAAACAGGCAATAAATGTTTATTAGTAACTTTTGTACATGGCGAAAGACGGGAACCCAGCCCTCCTGCAAGAATTACACCTTTCATATTAAAACCTCCAGTCTTATTTGACACTTAAAAATCTTACTTCCTTAAAAAATATATAATAAAAAAAATAAGTGCAAGAATAACGCAATAAAGAGCAAAAAAGTTTAAATTTCTTTTTGCAGAAATCTTCATTAAAAATTTTATTGCAAAAAGCCCTGAAAGAAATGCCGCTATAAATCCAACTATCAATGGGATGATTGAAATATCGCTTGCAATCGATTCTTTTTCTTTTAACAAATCATATAGCTCGAATATGAAAGAACCAAAAATGACAGGTATGGAGATAAGAAATGAAAATTTTACTGCCTTTTCCCTTTTAATACCAAAAATCCTGGCAGAAGATATTGTCAAGCCTGAGCGTGAAATACCTGGAAGTATTGCAACTGCCTGTCCTATTCCTGTTATCAGCGCTATAAAATAATTTATCTTTTTATCTTCATTATTAATGCTCAGATATCTATTTTCATTTCTTTTCCCTATATATTCAAATATCAGAAGGACTGCAGCTGTTATAAGTAAGAAAAAAGCAGCATAAACAGGCTTGGAAAAAATATCTTCAATAAAATCATTTATAAAATATCCTACCAAAGCAGCCGGGATAATAGCTATTATTATAAATAATGCCATTTTAAAATTTTCATCTTTTATATACTTTTTATTAAAAATCCCCTTAAAAAAAGATTTTATTATATTGATGACATCCCTATATAATATTATTAAAAGAGATAATAAAGTTCCAAGGTGCAGTATGACTGCAAAAAAAAGCGATGGCTGTTCCCATTTAAAAAAGTAAGGAAAAATAACAAGGTGACCCGAACTGCTTACTGGGAAAAACTCAGTAAGACCCTGTATTATGCCTAAAACTGCTGATTTTAAGATATCCATTTATTATTTGTCTTTCTTTCTTATATTTGTTAATTACCGCTTATAGCTATATCTCTTATCACTATTGACGGGCTTCCCACAAATCCCCCCGAAGGGAAAAATCTTAAATCATTTCCTACATGCTCTATTTTTTTACAAAAATTCAAAATATCTGTTGCAATTGTTACTTCTTTAACCGGCTCGCTCATGCTTCCATTCTTAATTAGAATACCTTTTGCCCCGACGCTCAAATCCCCCGAAACAGGATTAGCCCCTGAATGCATACCTATAACATCTATAATATAAAACCCGTCGTCTATCTTGCTTATTATTTCATCAGTATTTATCTTTCCCGGTTCGATATAAAAATTTGATATCCCGACTGAAGGAGGCATCCTGTAAGAGGCTCTTGATGCATTGCCTGTACTAAGTTCATTGTCTTTTCTTGCCGTATAGCAATCATAAAGATAAGTTTTCAGAATACCTTTCTCAAAAACTCTTGTTTTCCCCTTATTTGCCCCTTCAGCATCAAAAGGTTTTGATGAAAACCCATTTTCCATTGTTCCGTCATCATAAATATTTAAATCAATATCAAATATCTTTTCGTTTATTTTGCCTTTAAATAAAGATTTGCCTTTTTGCACTGAATCAGCTGTAATTGCTGATGCAATTACGCTTAGAAATTGTGAAGCAGTTATAGGGTCCAGTATTATGGCTGAAGACTTTGATTTTATTTTCCTGGCGCCAAGCAGCATGGTTGATCTTTTTACTGCTTCTTCTGCGATACTTTCCAAATTAAAGCCGCCTGGATCCCTGCCGTAAGCAAAACTGAAACCAGTTGAAGTATCTTCATTTTCCCGGGCAATAAGATTTAAAAATAAAAAAGAACTTGTCTGTAAAAGACTTCTTTTTAATCCTAGGGAATTCAAAATAACAGTTTCATATAAAGTATCGCTGTAACTTAAGGAATCTACCCCTATTATTCTTTTATCTTTTTTCTTTGATGCTTCTTCAATATCTTTAAGTAAATTTATTTTCTCATCAACAGAGTATTTATGAAAATCCTTGCTAAAAAGATAATTTTTTATATTTTCATTAAAAGCATATCTGCTTTCATTTTCTTTAGGGATTCCATTGAATTCATCAGCATCAGCCGCATTTGCATTTAAAACTGCCTTATCTATACAGTCTTTTATTTTGTTTTCTTCAAATGAATTTATCCAGGCATACCCGGCTTTCTTATTTTTAAATATTCTTATGCCAACGCCACTTGTATCCGAGTGCGAAAGCGATTCTACTGATTTATTGTATACTTCAATTTCATTATTAATCGAAGCAGAGATATAAATCTCAAATTCATCAATTTTCCGGCCATTAAAAAGCAAGGATATTTTTTCTGCTTTTTTAATTAACCCATTTTTATCTAAAAGATTTAAATTGCCTGACACTATATCTCTGTCCCTCCTA
The DNA here is from genome assembly GCA_028695395.1 of Actinomycetota bacterium. Lineage (GTDB taxonomy): Bacteria > Actinomycetota > Humimicrobiia > Humimicrobiales > Humimicrobiaceae > Humimicrobium. The sequence continues at coordinate 9,767 of JAQVJB010000061.1, forward strand.
CTGTTATGCTGCTTACAAGAATTGTCGGCTGGCCCACCTCATTGGCAATAGACTGACCGTTTTTTCCACAAAAACCAGGTGAAAATTGAAGATTATTGGCAACCATAACAATCTTTTTTAATACTTCAGGACCATTCCCTATTAAGGTTGCTCCTTTTATTGGCTCGCAAAGAGTACCATTTTTAACAATATATCCTTCACTTATTCCAAAAACAAAATCCCCTGTTGCCGGATCTACCTGTCCCCCTGCAAACTCTTTTGCATAAATACCGTAGTCAACACTTTTTATAATATCTTTCGGATCCTCTTTTCCTGAATCTATAAAAGTATTGCTCATCCTCGGATAAGGGATGTCTCTGTAAGACTGCCTCCTTGCATTTCCGGAAATATCTATATCTAACTTTTTTGCAGATTTATAGTCGGTGAGATATGAAAGCAAAACACCGTTTTCTATTAGAAGATTCCTTTTTGACGGATATCCTTCTCCATCAAATTTATATGAACCCCAGTGATATTTTAATGACGCATCATCTATTGCATTGACACATTCAGATGCAATCTTCTTGCCTATCTTCCCCTTAAAGACAGAAGCATCTTTAACAACTGCATCTGCTTCAAGGCTATGGCCGCATGCTTCATGAAATATTACTCCACCAAATCCCGGTCCTATTATTACCGGCATTGTCCCTGCCGGAGCATTTACTGCTTCAAGCATTTTCACAGCTATCTGCGCTGCTTCCTTAGCAATATCTTCCGGTTTCTTTCTTAGAAAAATCTCCATTCCTCTAGTAAGGGCGTATGATCTGTATCCTGTCCTTATCTCCCCGGATTCCATAGCTATTACGTTTGCAGCCATAAAAGTCTTTACAGATTTATTTTCAGAATAAAAACCTTCTGAATTAGCAATAATATCATGTTCCTGAATATCATTGATAACAGAAGTAACCTGTACTATTTTTGTAGATGTTTCTCTTGCTGCATCATTTGCAGCAAGCAGATAGCCTGCTTTTATTTCAGGTTCCGTAAGATTGGGATAATTAAAAATCCTTGTTCTGTAGTTAGTTTTCCTATTTTCAAGATTTAAAATATTTACTTTTTTAGAAGCATTTATTGCAGATTTTACTACTTTTGCACTTTCGATAAGCCTGTCTTTATCAATAGAATCTATAAAAGCATAATAGGTGCTGTCATTATATATCAACCTAAGACCGCAACCAATTTCATAACCGCTTGAAACATTTTCAATTTTATTATCATCTAATCTTAAATTGTTTGAGATTCTGCTCTGAATAAAGATATCAGCGAAATCCCCGCCACTTTTCAGTAAAAGATTTAAGATTTTTTTAACAGTATTCTTACTTATCAAAAATAAACTTTCCGCTTGGTAAATAGGTAATAATCATAAGTCTTTAAATTATTCTTCCAGATAATCGCTGACTTCTTTTGCCTTCTCTTTCCCTTTGCTTATTTTTTCACTTAATAAATCTTTGGCCTGACTTATTTTTTCTTTTCCCTTTTCTATGAATTCGCTACTTTTTTCTTTTAAGTCTGATACCTTTTCTTTAGTCTTATCGGAAATTATCTCATAATTCTTTTTACCCTTTTCAATTAACTCTCCGCTTTTTTCTTTTATGTCTTTCCTCATCTCTTTACCGGCTTTAGGCGCATAAAGCATTCCTACAATAGCTCCGGCCGCAAAGCCTGCAAGTACTGAGAAAAAAACAGGTAAAAAAATACTTTTTTCATTATTGTGATTTTCACTACTCATTTAACCCTCCTTGGATTTTTCTTTATTATTTTTGCTTTCATTAGACACAGCCT